>DNAE01000230.1 GCA_003543635.1 Clostridiales bacterium
CATTGGCTATATCAGGATTATACGGAATGGAATCATGTGGCTGCATCAAAGTCTCAGCAGTCCACCCCTCAGGAAGGATGCAGCGGTTGCTTATAATAATCTTATCTTCCTCGATCCGTATTTGTATTGGAGTACCGTACATGTAACAGTTATGAGCGATGGCATTGTAAATCGCTTCGCGGATGGCGTTCCTCGCAAAAGGATAAGTCTCTACACGCCGGTCGTGTTCATACGTGATTTTTGCCTTCAAATACTTCAGATAAATCAGATCCACAACCTTATCTGCCGTAGATATAAGTGAACCTTCAAGATCATCATGATACTCCACGGTTCCGTTCGCAAATTTGCCGACTTTAACGTAACTTCCGACCTGCACGATACTCGGATCACCGTAGAACAACAGCACTGCTGAGCGCTTAAGCTTGCCGTTTGATAATAGTTTCAACTTGGACAGAAGTTCCTCATTTGAAATATTAAGCTCATCCTCGGACATCCGCTTGCTGCGAAGCGCCTCTCTCCTGAATATCTTAAAGCTTTCCGCTGTCTATTCACATCCGCAACAATACCCAGTCCCGACTGGATTTTATTAGGGATATCTTCCATTAACTTTTTGATATCCTTAACGCCAACAACATTCCCGGCATCATCAATGCCGATGTAAATGGTGCCACCCTGAGCATTGGCAAAGCCGCACACCCACTTCAGGTATTCATCCCGCCAGGATTCCTTATATTCGATGTTTTGACTTTCTGCCATAAAACTATCTCCCTTCGTTCTTGATCCTATGATAGTCCTCCATCTCGACATCAAGAGTAATTGTTCTTTCCCGGGTGTTGCTCACTCGCTGCAAAAGGCTCACGACTTCAACATGGCTCGTTTGGGGGAACATGTCCACGGGCGTTACCGATAAGATCTCATAGTCGCCCCGGCCCGTCAGGAGGGACAGATCCCTGGCCATGGTGGCGGGATCGCAGGAGACATAACTTATAATATCGGGGCCGATGTTTATGAGTTTATTTACAAAACCGATGTCCATTCCCTTTCTGGGGGGATCCGTGATCACGGCATCGGGTCTTTTAAGGTCGTCCCGGGTGAGATCGGACTTTCCGATGTCCCGCACCAGAAAGGTGGCCTCGATGCCCGAGAGCTTTGCATTTATCTTGGCTGATTCGATGGCCCTGCTCACGCAGTCGATGCCGATGAGTTCCTGATCCTTTCCTATGCAGGAAAGACCTATGGAGCCGGTGCCGCAGTAAAGATCCCAAACGGTCTTGGCATTGGAGATCCCGGAGGAGGCTTCCGCGTAGAGCTTCTCGGCCTGGGGGATATTCACCTGGAAGAATGCCCCCGCCTTTATCCTGAAGGTGCAGCCGCACATCGTCTCCTCGTAGAAATCCTCTCCCGTGAGGATGACCCTCTTGCCGGACCTGGTCCTCTTGTCCGCGGCGCTGTTGCTTATCCTCAGGGTGATGCCTCGAAGGGACATTTCCGGAACGGCTTTCCTTATCTTTTCCACGGTCTCCGTCTTCCTGATATAGTCCCCTGCAGCCGTTATCAGCTCCTCGTGGGGCAGGGGGGAATCGGAGACCAGTTCCACCAGGGCTTCCGAAGTCCTTTCGGAGCCCCTTAATACTATGCCGCAGAAAATATCCGTGGGAGCATCCCTCAAAATATCTTCGAAGACCTTCCTGATCCTTGTCAGGGATGCGTATTCCAGGGGACTTTCCGTGACGGGGAGGGGTTGCCCCGTACCCTCTTCACTGGCGCAGATCACGGCATTTGAGATCTTATACTGGGTGTGGTTCCTGTAGTTGAACATCTTATTTGAGGGGATAACGGGGTGCATCACCTTATCGAGGACGGTATCGTCGATCTTTCCGATCCTGCAAAGGCACGACCTTACCTTGTCCTCTTTATATTCCAGCTGTTTATCGTAGCTCAGGTGGATGAGGTTCGCCCCGGGTACGTCGCATTTGCCTGTCCTGAAGGGGGAGGGCTTTTCTATTTCCACGAGTTTCCCCAGGGCAAAGCGCTTCTTTTCCTCCTCTAAGGAGACCCTGCAGATCTCGCCGGGAAGCGCTCCCGGGACAAAGATCTTTTTGCCCGTGGGAAGCTCTCCGACGCCTTCGCCGTCGTTTCCCAGGGATGTTATCCGTACTGTTTCCTCAATTCTCATACAAGGATTTTAACATTTTCGTATGTTTTAATGGTAGAATATGTTGTTAATTATAAAGGAAGGACGCAGACGATGGCGGAAGAGAGAAACAGACAGGTACGTAATTCGGCCCCCGTGGCACCCGAAGACAGTGCACTTGCCGACGAGCTCCGTACCAATCTCAAGGGTAAGCCCACCAGATCCGGATTTAACAGGAGTTGGTTCCATGAGATCGTCTCCTTCTTTGCGGATATCCTGAAGATAGTAGTCGTCCTGGTCCTTTGTGCCTGCTTTGCCTTCGGAGGCTTCGGTGCGGGCATGCTCCTGGGTTACGTTTCCACCACAAAGCCCCTTTCCATTTCGGATCTCACCCAGACCGAGGAGGTGCAGACGTCCTTTGTTTACGACAGCGAAGGAAACGTCATCTCCAAGCTCACGGGTAACGAGAACGTGGACAGGATCTACGTTCCCATCGGTGACGTTAAGAACACATATATAGATGAAGCCATAATCAGTATCGAGGATGAGAGATTCTACGACCACTCGGGTATCGATATCCGAAGGATCGGAAGTGCCGTCCTCTCGGCGCTGCTCAACGGAGGTACCGCCACCTACGGCGGATCCACCATAACCCAGCAGACGGTCAAGCTCATATCGGGTCAGGACCAGCACTCCACCTCCCGTAAGGTACAGGAGTGGTTCTCCGCCATGTCCCTGGAGCAGGATCTTTCCAAGGATGAGATCATGGAGCTCTACATAAACCTTGCTCCCATGGGCAACAACTACGTGGGCATCCAGGCGGGCGCCCAGAACTACTTCGGCAAGGACGCAAAGGATCTCAGCCTGGCGGAGTGCGCTTTCCTGGCGGGACTTCCCAAGAGCCCGTCCTACTACAATCCCCTCCGTGAGTCCGGAAGAAGGAATGCCCTTCGAAGGATGCGTATCGTTCTTTCCAAGATGTACGAGCTCGGACACATCACCGAGGAGGAATATAACGACGCCCTCAACACGGAACTCGTATTCAAGACCCAGGAGGCCAAGTCCTCCAACGACATAAATTCCTACTTCGCAGAGTATGCGGTGCAGGAGGTCATCAACGACCTTACGGAGGCCAGGAACATATCGTCTTCTCTGGCTACCACCATTGTTTATAACAGGGGATACCACATCTATACGACCATGGAGCCTGACGTTCAGGCCGTAGTGGATGAGGCCTTCCTTGACCGGGATCTGTTCCAGACGGATCCGTCGATACTCTTCGACCTGCCGGAGAAACCCCAGGCGGGCATGGTGGTCATGAACGTCCAAACTGGCGCAATAGCCGCGATGCAGGGAGGATTCGGACCCAAGACGGTAAATCTGGGTCTCAACAGGGCGGTCTCCGCCTACAGGTCTCCCGGATCTTCCATCAAACCGATCCTGGATTACGCCCCGGCCCTGGAACTTCAGATGATAGCCCCGGCCACGGTCTATAACGACCAGGAGTCCCACTTCGATCCCAACAATCCCGATGCGGCATGGCCCCTCAATGCGGACCGTTCCTATGCGGGTCCCATGACCATAAGAAGGGCGATAGCCCAGTCGAAAAATACCATTGCCGTTGCCGTCTGGTATGAGGTCAGCGGCGAGACTGCCCTGTGGTTCCTGGCCCGTGAGGGAATAGACAGGCTGGATGAGGGCGCATATCCCGCCCAGGCCATCGGTGCCTTCACCAAGGGCATGACGCCCCTGGAGATGTGCGGCGCCTATAACACCCTGGCTTCCGGCGGAACATATACGGAACCTTACGCATATACACAGGTTGTGGATAACGCAGGTACCGTGGTGCTCCAGAGCAACCCCGAGACATACCGCGTTTACTCCCCCGAGACCTCCTTCCTCATAAGCGACATGCTGGAGGATGTCATCACCGAGGGTACCGCTTCCGGACACGCATCGATAATCACCAACGATAACGGAGAATATATCGCGACGGCAGGTAAGACCGGAACTACCGACGACAACCTGGATAAGTGGTTCTGCGGATATACTCCCTACTACTGTGCCGCCGTTTGGTACGGATACGACAACAGGCTCAGACAGACGGTCATTCCCTCCGGGGACCGCAGCAATGCCATAAGGATATGGTATTATGTCATGAGCCGTATCCACGGTGACTGTGAGAGTGTGGGATTCGAAATGCCCGACGACATCATACAGGTGGAGGTATGTTCCTCCGGTTACTACGCGACGGAATATTGCCGCGAACAGGGAACCACCATCTCCGACTATTTCATCGAGGGATCCTATCTCACTCCGACGTCAGACAACCTCTGCCCCATCCACGAGGAGGAGGAAGAAGACGAAGATGAAGATGAGGATGAAGACTGATGATATTTAAGTTCGAGAAGCGTTTTATAGAGTTTATCAACAAACACCTGGACATATTGTTCTTCGTGATAATGCTCCTGCTCTCCCTTGTGATAAGGTATGTGCTCCTGGGGTATCTGTCAAAGGATTTCACCGATTTCCTGGACCCCTGGTTCGACGAGATCAAGGGGCTCGGATTCAAGAAGGCCATGGTGACCCAGGTGGGCAACTACAATGTCCCCTATCAGATCCTTATAAGTATCATGACTTATATCCCCGGGATCTCCACGGTCACCCTCTATAAACTCTTATCCATAGCCTTCGATTATCTCCTGGCCTTCTCCTGCGCGCTTTTCGTCAAGGAGGTCATAGGTAAGGATGACAAAAGGGTGCTTTCTGCGGTCTTCCTGGGCGTATTATTCCTGCCCACGGTGGTCCTTAATTCCGCCGCCTGGGCCCAGTGCGACTCCATCTATGTATCCTTTATAATCCTTGCTCTTATATTCCTATATAAGAATAAGCCCTTTTGGGCATTCCTCATGCTGGGATTGAGCTTCTCCTTTAAGCTCCAGGTGATCCTGATAATCCCCTTCTTCCTTTATATGTATTTCTCGAAGAAGAACTTCTCGATCTTACACTTCCTCATAATCCCGGCAACGGATGTGGTCATGTGTCTGCCCGCCATCCTTTGCGGAAGGTCCGTCAAGGCGACGCTGGAGGTCTATCTTCTCCAGACAGACTACTACGATCAGATGTCCATGAGCGCACTTAACTTCTGGCAGCTCATGGGAGGAGAGGGAGAGCAGTTCGTCTATCTGCGCAACTACGCCATCATATTCACCGCCGCCATACTCGGATGCGGTCTTTATCTTTTCCTGCGGAACAAGCCTGCCTTCAGGGAGTCTAAGGAGGCCTTCATAAGTATCGCCCTCTGGACCATGTATGCCACATTCATGTTCCTTCCGGCCATGCACGACAGGTATTCCTTCGGCATCGAGATCCTGTTCCTGCTCCTGATGCTCTTAGGCGGTAAGAAGAATACCGTATTCTTCATCGTTTCCCAGGTCATGGGGACCGTGAACTACGCCGGTTATCTCATCAGGACAGACTACGATAAGAGGGCATGGGCGGTGGTCGACCTGATCCTTTTCCTTTGCGTTACCTTCGAATACGTCATAAAGCCGTACAAGGAGGCAAGGAAATCAGGGAATGACATTTAACGCATATTATTTTTCTTCTTTTTTTACATCTTTTTTTAGAATTATTCCAAATTGGACTTGTAAACTGATTTTCATTTTGTTATATTATCTGTACCAACAAAGTATTATTAATTCAGAAAGGAAATAAAGGCTATGAAAGATTTTGAACAGTGGGGATCATTTCAGGGACGTCTGTGGAAGGAAGAGGTAAATGTTCGCGATTTCATCCAGAACAATTACACTGAATACACAGGTGACGAATCGTTCCTTGAAGGAACAACAGAAGCAACAGACAAGCTCTGGGGAAAACTCCAGGAGCTCTTCAAGGAGGCTAGAGCTAAGGGCGGAGTCCTCGATATGGATACGGAGATCGTTTCCACTATCACATCTCACGCTCCCGGTTATCTTTGCGAGGAGGATAAGACTCTCGAGAAGATCGTCGGACTTCAGACAGACAAGCCCCTTAAGAGAGCATTCATGCCCTTCGGCGGCATCAG
>DNAE01000085.1 GCA_003543635.1 Clostridiales bacterium
CCGAACACCGGCATGAAGAAGAAGCTCTGGAGCTTGAAATAGATCCCGAATACGGCCTGGGCCGTGGAGGAGAACTGCCCCGTTATCTTGTTCATGAAGTAGGTCATTACCGATCCGATGGCCATCATTACGGTAGCGGGGATGCCCACAAAGTAGATGCGCAGCACCATTTCCGCCTTCGGCTTGATCATCCTCGATAAGGAAATGGTGATCTCCTTATTGAACTTCAGATTGAGGAACAGTCCCACCAGGGCTGCACACACCTGACCCGCACATGTGGCAAGGGCGGCACCGGCAACCTCGAGTCTGGGGAATCCGAACAATCCGAAGATCATGATGGGATCAAGTATGATATTGACGATGGCGCCGGTCATCTGGGAGATCATGCTGAGATGGGTCTTGCCCGTGGACTGGAGGAGCCTTTCCAGCATAACTTGGAAGAAGCAGCCGAGGGACAATACGGAGATGACCTTCATATAGTCGATACCGTATCCGATGATCTCGGGATCGCTCGTCTGGGAGGCGATGAACTTCCTTGAGAAAAGCAATCCTATGACCACAAATATCATGAAATTGATGATATTGAGCAGGAGTCCCGTATTTGCCGCGCTGTCCGCCACATCCTTCTTCTGCTGTCCCAAAGCCTTGGAAAGGATGGCATTGACTCCCACGGCGGTTCCCATGGCCAGGGATATCATCAGGTTCTGCATGGGAAATACGAGGGTAACGGCAGTGACCGCATTCTCACACACCCGTGCAACGAACATACTGTCTACGATATTATAAAGAGCCTGGACCAGCATCGATGCCATCATCGGAAGCGACATGGTTATCAGAAGCCGCTTGATATTCATGGTCCCCATCTTGTTTTCTGACATAAAAAGACCCCGCTGAATTACTTCTTATGGGGTCTTATATTAGAGCATATTATTTTTATTCGCAATAACTATTTCAGCTTACTGCCCGTATATTCCACGTCCTCAGTACAGTATATCGTACCGCCGTCACCCACCTGGATCCAGTAATACTCGTCACCTTTCTTTGATTCATGCATGGCATCCGTCATGTTCTCGGAGCGCACGGAGATGGCGTCGACCTCGTATCTGCTGTCGGGGGCAAAGTAGAACTCGTACTTACCGCTCTGGGAATTGTACTCGAAATGATCCAGCTCCCTGATCCCGATGGTCCAGTTCTCGCCATCCAAGCCGTTTTCCGCCAGCATATCATCGATATAATCGTCATCGATGAGACGCTTGCCGTCCTCGGAGGTCGCCTCTGTGTAGGCGGCGGGAGCCTCGTTATCAACGGCATTCCTGAAGCTGTCATCGGAACATGCGAGCTTTATGAATCCGCCCGCCAGGATAAGGGCGAAGACACCCATGGCGATGGCGATAAAGTTCGTACCCGAATTCTTCTCCCATACGAGCTCATCGGGGTCGTTGGGATCGATCTTGATCTCGAAGTCATCACCCACCTTGGGGAGACGGGAACCGGAGTTGCTCCACACACCGTCAAAAGCGACGTGATCAACGCCCCTGTAGTTGTACTTAAAGACGGGGGAGCGCATGACCCTTCTCGACTTCGATCCGCCTCCGCTGAGGCTGTATCCGATGCACTTCGCGGTTATGGTCTCGGTAACGTTCCTGTTGATGATAATGTTCCTGGCAACACCCAGGACTATCGACGCTATGCCCAGACACAATATGACGGCGATCATGAATACCACGATGAGGAGCACGACGCTCTTACTGATGATAAATGCGATGAGCGCACTGATCACCGAGAGGATCATTCCTATCAATCCCTCTATCCTCATGACCTTGCTGACCTTGGTGGCAGGGTACTTTTCCCTGGGGAACCTGTCCATTTGGGACATCTCCCTCATGACACTCATGAAATTGATCGGCTCATTCGTGTCCCAAAACATCTGATGTCTGTAATCCGGATTATAATTCATATCCTATCCCTCCCCTATTCCCAGATAAGATGATTATACATCTCAAAAGACTTGTAAGATAAAAAATTTCAGATAATCTGTTTCATTAACATTCAACAATATGGGATGATCCGGCGCCTGTTGCCTCTTCTCGATCTGCTTGATCCTGACTCCGGCATCCGAAGCCGCCTCCTCCAGCATGGAAAGGAAGCTTCCCTCATCCATGAAATGGGAACAGGAACAGGTGGCAAGATAGCCTCCCCGGGGGAGGGCTTTCATGGCACGGTAGTTGATCTCCTTGTATCCCTTCCTGGCGTTATCTCTGGTCTTTCTGGACTTGGTGAATGCCGGGGGATCCAGGATTATAAGATCATATTCACCTTTCTTTATGGTGGGAAGGAAATCGAATACGTCACAGGCAAAGGTCTCCATGATGTCCTCCACACCGTTGAGCACCGCATTCTCCGACGCCATGGCAACGGCGGTCTCGGAAATATCCAGCGCCAGTACCCGGGAAGCTCCTCCCCGGGCCGCATTGAGGGCAAAGGATCCCGTGTGGGTGAAACAATCCAGGACATTCTTCCCGGAGGCGATCTTCGATACCGCCTCCCTGTTATACTTCTGGTCCAGGAAAAAACCGGTCTTCTGGCCGTTCTCCACATCCACGTTATAAAGGATGCCGTTCTCCTCGATCCTTGTTATGACAGGATGATCCGTCTCCTTATACCAGCCCTTATATTCCGGAAGCCCTTCCAGCTCCCTTATGTTAACGTCGTTTCTTTCATATATACCGGCGATCCTCTCCCCCGCCTCTTCCAGGGCTTCGAGTATCCCCTCGAAGATAACATCCTTGCGCTTCTCGATCCCCAGGGAGAGCACCTGGGCAACAAGTATATCGTTGAACCTGTCCACCGTAAGGCCCGGGAACTCATCTGCTTCTCCGAATATGAGCCTGCAGCACAAAAGATCCTTCTCGCTTCTCATTACGGTCTTTCTGTAATCGATGGCATAACGGGCCCTCCTCTTCCAGAAAGCCGCATCGAAAACGTCATTGGCGTTGGATGATATTATCCTGACCCTGATCTTCGAGTTATCGTTAATGAACCCCGTACCGGCATACTTACCGGAGGAGGTGATAACATCCACCAGGTCACCGTTCTCGTATTCCCCGTCTATCCCTTCGATCTCGTTATCGTAGACCCAAGGATGGCGGCTCTCACGCCTCCTGGAACCCCTCGGGGTCAATCTTACCGCAGTATATTCCCTCTCCTTCTTCATCACCAGACTCCGTGGGAACAGTCATTCAACCAGGATGCACACGCAAAGATCAAAAGGAACACGCTGATCACGGAGATGATCCCCATAACGATATAGATCCACATCAGGATCTTTCCGAAGGTATTATTCCTGTACTTAACCCTGACTACTATCATCAGGATCAGGGAAGCAAGGGGGGCTATCAAGGTTATCGAAGCAACGATGAGGTAAAGGCCGTCGGCGATGATATTGCCGGAGTCCCCGTCAAGAAGGACACACAGCGCGAGCAGGATCGGTCCTGCGAGCATAAGACAAAGGGACACGATGCAAAGGATATTTGCCGTCTTATTGTCATTGTCGTTGACCCGGGGAGCCGCTGCCGGTGCCACCGGAACCACAGGAGCCACGGGAGCCACGGGAGCTACGGGAGCCACGGGAGCCGCAGGTCCGGGTGCGGGGGCTCCGCAGTTACTGCAGAATCTTCCGTTATTCTCTTCGAACCCGCAGGAAGGGCAGGTCCATTTACCGTTATTGTTCTCAGCCAATTTCCAATTCTCCTTTTCCTCTATTCCTTATACGCAGATAGCCGAGGACCATCGCCGCGACGATCCCAGCTATGAGGGTCATGATCTGTGCAGATGACAGAACCGTGCCGGAATGCTCGTCCCTGAAGAAATCCAGAAAGAACCTTGCCGCAAAGGATAATGCCATCGCCGTAAAGACTGAGACCATCTTATCATCATTTATAAAAAACACCAACAATGACACCATATATATAACAATGAAGGACGCGGACTCCACGCCCTGGATCGGCAACCCCAGAAACGTTCCGGAACAGCATCCCGCATAAAGACATCCCAGTTTTGAGATACCGAACATAAAGGGGGCCGACAGCACCCAGGATATGAAGATCCTTCCCCTGCTCTCCCTGAATAACACCTCGGCGAATACTAGTCCTGCCATGAGACCCAGAGCTCCTCCCATGGAAGCAAATCCCAGCATCGTCCCCCGGGACATGATGAAGGTCATATTGAAGGACACCAGCACCACGGCGGCGTAGTTAAAAAATGCGGAGTAAAACCATGTAACGGCGGGGATCCCCATCCTTTTAGCGAGGAAGCGGGAAGATATCCCTCCCGCCGCAAGGGCCAGGAGGATGGCGAGGGCATAGATATTGATCTCCACTTGATTTTCCTCCCCTTTTCCCGCTTCTTAATTTAATAAGCATATTATACTCCCCGGCATGATTTTTTCGAGAATACCCCTTGACACACAATACATCGTGTCGTATAGTATTGCGTAACAGGAGGTATAAGGCATGGATATACAGCTGAAGAGAGGATTGCTGGACATATGCGTATTGGCAGCGATCAAGAACGAAGACTCTTACGGCTACAAGATCATCAAGGATATCAAACCCTATATCAGCATCTCGGAATCGACGCTTTACCCGATACTGAGAAGGCTGGAGGAGGCGGGATCTCTGACGGTCAGGTCGGAAGAGTACAACGGAAGACTTCGCAAGTATTATTCGATCACGAAGTCCGGTAAGAAAAAGATCGAAGATTTTGCAGACGAGTGGAAAGAAATAATGTCGATCTACGAGTTTGTAACCAGGGAGGAAAAGTAAGGATGAACAGACAGGATTATTTGGACGAGATAAAGGAGAAGCTTCTCGGATTGTCGGAAGAAGACATAGACAAAGCCCTCGACTTTTACATGGAAGCGATAGATGACAGGATAGAAGACGGACTTTCCGAGGAGCAGGCGATCAAGGCAGTGGGATCATCAGATGAGGTTGCGGAACAGATCCTCATGGACACTCCCCTTCCCAAGCTGGTATCTGCAACGGTAAAACCCAAGAGGAAGCTCAAGGCATGGGAGATCATCTTGATCATCATGGCAGCTCCCATCTGGATCCCGTTTGTGATCGTCCTCTTGGCACTGGCTATTTCGGTATTCGCAATTCTGTTCGCACTGATCATTTCTCTGATAGCGATACTGATCTCCCTCATCTTCGGAGGCGTCGCGCTTCTCATAGGCGCATTTTTCACCATCTTCGGAGGAGGAGCCGGCTCCACACTTCTGCAGGTCGCTGCAGGATTCATAGGACTGGGACTCGGTATCCTGCTCTTTATACCGGTCAAGGCCGGAGTGTTGTGGCTCATAGAGCTTTGCGGCAGATTCTTCAAGTGGATCAAGAAACAGTTTGTTAAGAGAAACAGAAAGTAATAAAAGGAGTAGATAAGGATGAATAAGATAACAAAGATACTTTTGATAACAGCAGGTTCCTGCTTAGGCATCGGCCTCATTCTCGGAGTCCTCGGCATGATCCAGGCTAGGAATAACAATTATGAGGCATTCAAGTCAAACAGAGAGAAGGTCGTGACGGAGATCACCGACGGCTTCGAGAATATCGAGATCGACGAGGTATCCGACGACATCATCATCATGCCCTCCGAGGATGGCAAGGTGATCGTTGAGACCTGGGACGGAGATAAGCAATACCACGATGTGGGAGTGGAAGACAACACCCTTAAGATCACATTCAGGAACAAAGGTTCATACATTGATTTCGATCTGGATTTTATGGAGGATGAAGAGGAATATAAGACCGTCATCTACCTTCCCGAGGGAGAGTACAAAGACTTCAGCATCAACGGCACGAGCTCCGATGTGGAGATCCCCGACATCTATACATTTGAAGACGTATCCATCTCCCTCGTATCAGGAGACATAAGAGACAGTGCTTATACCACCGGCACCCTGTCTATCAACACCACATCAGGAGAGGTTGACGATCTTAACATCAACGGTATCTCCGCAGATATCGATACCGTCAGCGGAAATGTAAACATCAGCTCCTGTAATGTCTCGGGTTCGATCGATATCGACGTCACCAGCGGAGACGTCACACTTAACGACGTCACCACTTCCGCCGCAAACATCAACTCGGTGAGCGGAGACATTACCTTCAACGGATTCGAGTCCGGAGCCACTAACATCGATACCACCAGCGGCAGTGTTAACGCGACGCTCATAGGTAACTATAAGATCAATACGGACACCGTGAGCGGTAATGTATCCATCGGCTGCGACAACCTGACGGACGGCGCGTCATTCGATGTATCAACGGTAAGCGGTGATATAACCATCAATTGACATCATCCTACTTTACTCCACCCGGCGGCACTTGGAGATACGTCCCCAAGTGCCGTCTTTTGTGGTATCATTTATATACATTTTTCATTTGGAGGTATCGACCTATGGAATACCGTATTGAACACGATTCACTCGGCGAAGTGAAGGTGCCCGCAGATAAGTACTGGGCAGCCCAGACCGAGAGAAGCCATGAGAATTTCCCGATAGGAGTCGGGATCGAAACAATGCCCCGCGAGATAACACATGCCTTCGGCATCCTTAAAAAGGCTGCCGCCCTGGCCAACAACAGCCTCAAGCCGGAGAAGATGACTGACGAGAAGCTTGCCGCCATCTCCACAGCATGTGACGAGGTCATTAGCGGATCTTTGAATGATCACTTCCCTCTCGTCGTATGGCAGACGGGATCAGGTACTCAGTCCAACATGAACGCCAACGAAGT
>DNAE01000129.1 GCA_003543635.1 Clostridiales bacterium
CTCAAGGGCTTCTTGGAGACCTTGGCGCTCTCCTTCTCAGCCTTTTCGCGGGCCTCCTTAACGAGAGCATTGTACTTGTCCATCATGTAATCGACGGTCCTCTTGGCGCCTTCGCCCATGTGTACCCAGGTCTCGGACCTTGCCTTGTCACGGCCTGCCTGATACTTGGGATCGTTGAGGCACTCGTCAATGACCTCCTTGATGTTTCCGATGTTGTCGTCGGAAAGCTGCTGGCCGAGGGAGGGAAGGATGGAGAATGTCCAAAGGTCGTCCTCCAGCCATGCTGCATCGTAAACGGACTTATCGAAGGATGTGTCCGCATAGATAATGGGCTTGTCAAATACAAGGGAGAAGTCGTAAAGGACTCCGGAGAAATCGGAGATAAGGATATCCGATCTGTTAAGTACGTCGAAGTTGTCCGTATCCCTGTTCCACTCCAGCTTGTCGGAGTCAGGGTACTTGGACATGAGTTCGTCCATCATCTCCTTCTCGGATTCGAAGGACTGGGGATGGGGACGGACTACCACCTTATAACCCGTCTTAAGGAGCTCGTCGATGATCCTGCCGCCGTAGAAGGCAAAGATCGAAGAAGGACCCCAGGAGGGTGCGAGGAGTATGGTGGGAACCTCGCCTTCAGGTCGGACATATCTGTTCGCGTCCACCCTCTTCTTCATCTCATCCATATAGGGAATACCCACGAGCTCCATCTCCTTTACGGGAACGCCCCTGATCTCCCAGAGCTTCTTGAGCTGGTCGATCTGGAACTGGCCGGAGAGCAGGATGGAATCGTAGAAATCGATACCGAACATCCTGTAGATGGTGATGTCACCCGCTGCGTGGGGGATATGTACGTAGTACTGGACTTCCTTACTCCTCTTCCACTGGAAGACATCCAGTGAGGGAGTCGTTGAAAGGACCACCGTGGCATTAAGGAGATTGAGTCTGGAGAAGGCCTTGTTGCCCTCGCCTATGAACTCGGCCTTGATGTGCTCGTATTTCTTCTCGAGAGCCTTATCATCGGGGGAAGCGGTGAAGTAGTAGACCTCCTGTCCCCTCTTCTCGAACTCGTCGCAGATGGGTTCAAAGATATTCCAGTATCTCTTGTTATCGGAGAATATAACGATGGGAAGCTTATTGCCGTCCATCTTCTCTCTCTTTCCACCCGATATGATGAACTTGATCTTCATGATCAGGGTCCTTAAGAAATAGACTCCGACGCCGAATACTCCGATGAGTATCGTAAAGAGCATGCTTCCCGTTCCGGGATCGATATAGAGGCTGTACATAGTTTTGTCTCTCCTTAATTATATGTCAATAGTTGCCCAGATATTCCCAGTTATCCTCTTCGAATATATCGTCATGAACTGAATACCAATCACCCGGAATAAACTTATAACCGTTGTTAACCAATATATCATATTCATGGGAAAATGTTATCTCCTGGGGGTGTGTGAACTTCTCGTCATTTGTTATGGCATTACCCGTGAAGGGATTGACGGGGTTAGCGATGACTCCCTCCGTTGCCAGGGTGGGGACATCGGCGATCGTCATGAAGGTATCATCCACGGTAAAGCCCTCGGAATCAAAATCCTTCACTATCAGAAGGGGATTAACGTAGCCGATATCGATTCCGAGGTCGTCGTAATACATATCGTCAAACTGGAGGGTATCCCTTCCGTGGTCTGCCACAATGATTATCCTGGTGTTATCGTAGACGCCGTTCTCCCGGAGGTAGTCCATCCACTCACCCATTATGATCCACATGGCCATATTGGTCTGGTAGTGCTTTGCCTGCTCCTCCGTGTCGTAGTTCATCTCGCGTCCGTCGATAACGAACCTGTCGCTGTTCTGCTCGTCGTACTCGCTGTTATCCACCATCGCCGTAGGAACATAGTAGGGCTCCTGAAGGAGCGTTACCTCATGGGTGGTGGAGTTCTGCAGGAACAGGAAAGTATCCTCGTTACCGTCAACGAGCTGCGTCATTTCGGGAAGGTTCTCCAACACGGTGTAGTTATCCATGAAGTAGGAATTCATTCCCTTAGCCGTCTCGTTGTCCGTGATGTACTGGGTAGTGGCATCGAATCCCGCATTGGCATCGGGATCGTTATACATACCGTTATTATATATGTTGTTCTGGAACACCAGGGGCGATGTCTTGAAAATGCTGTAAAGGAACATGTTCCTCATGCGCAGCTCATCCTTCCTCTCCGGGTTATCCGAGAACATTCCGATGGTGTTGTACGCCTTGATGTCGGGGTACTCATCGTAGATGGAAAGGTCGGGAATATACTGGAATCCCGCGTGGGGAGGGTCGCACACCGTAACATCAAAGCCGTGATCGTCGAAAAGAACGGGGAGCACCTTGAGTGCCTCGTCGCTCTCATCTCCGAGGAGTTCGTCATCCCTGGCGTTCATGGCTGCAGGGGTATACTCATATCCTCCGTAAAGGGCGGGGGAACAGAAATTCGTACATCCTCCGAAGGAGATGGTATTGGGATAGAAGGTAAAGCCGTCGAACTGCTCCATGAGCTCAGGGCGTTCGTTAAGGATATAGGGAACGACACATCCCATGGCACGGTCCATCATGATGACCACCACGTTCTTTCCCTCTCTGGAGAGCTTGAAGGAGGCGAGCTCCTCCTGTAAGCTCACGTAATCCATGCTCTTATATACCCTTGTGGTCTTGTTCATGTTGGAGATCGACATGGCTCCGAAGGCGAGGGTTCCCGCCAGAAGGACCACCGTCAGGATCTCCTTCTTGACCTTAGTCAGGAAATAGAGTGCCACCGCGGCTGCTATCATCACCAGGAGATTTACCGCCTGCATGAGGACGGAGTACTCGGGGTTGTTGTCGAACATCAGCTCCGACGTGAAGTTTCCGAGATCCTTACCGAAGGCCATGTAGTTGATGATGGCAAGGCCCGATAAGATCCACACCAGCTTATCCATCAAAGCCTTGATGTTATCGGGGGCCAGGAGATAGAAGAATCCGATCCATATGATGAAAGCACCCGCCGCCAGGAGAAATGAACTCCAGAGGTAGCGGTTGGGGTTGAGATAGGATGCGGAAATAAACTCTCCGGGGGATGCCGATATAACAAGGGACGGAATATAAAGTCCCGTAAGGAGCGTCAGGAAGGTGCAGCCCGCCATGAAGAGCTTCTTGTTGGGAGTCTCATTTAGCTTGCCCTTGAACTTCACCTTGCAAAGGAGAAGGGGGAGCATGAGAGATACAAAGAAGATCATGAGGAGCACTTCGCGCTTCAGATACGTGGGCTTTACGATAAAGTAGACCGCACCCGTAAGACCTGCCAGGAATGAGATCACGGACAGGACTAACTTGGGGTTTTTAAGCTTATAGAATATGTTCTTCAAAAGAGAGAACAGGTTATTGAGCGTCCAGT
>DNAE01000055.1 GCA_003543635.1 Clostridiales bacterium
GAGATGGATGAGAGCATGGGAAGATCCACGCTCCTTATATCCAGGGTCTCGGAGTTGATAAGGGAACCGGGAATGTTTCCGATGGTCCTTACATCGAGCTTAAAGACAGCCGTTATCAGTGTTGCCGCGATTATGGCCACCAGGGATCCGGGGACATACTTGGAAAGCTTCTTGGGGAAGAACGCCATCAAGAGGATGACTATGACCGTTATAAGGACCGCCTTGAAGTCGGTATCCCCGATATTGGAAATAAATCCCATGACCTTTCCGACGGTACCCTCCCCCGAGGCATCCACCCCGAAGGCGTTACCCAGCTGACCGATGGCTATTACCAGGGCAATACCCGAGGTGAAGCCCGTCACCACGGGCTTGGGGATGAACTGAACGAACCTTCCGAGCCTCAGAAGGCCTGCGGCAAGGAGGATCAGTCCCGATATGAATGTTGCCATGAACATTCCCTGTAATCCGTATGTACCGGATACTATCGTACCGAGTATGACGGCCATTGCACCCGTGGGACCGGAGATCTGGAAGGAACCTCCTCCGAGAAGTCCGGACACGATGCCGGCGATTATCGCGGTGATAAGGCCTCCGGCGATACCGATCGCCGCGTGCTCGGCGTCGACGCTGGCCGCACCGAAGGCAAGAGCCAGGGGCAGAGCCACGGCGCCCACCGTTATTCCGGCGGTGACATCATTCAAGAAAGCTTTGGAATCGTAACCTTTAAATTCGTTTCTTAAGATCTTCGCATAGTGGGCGAAGAACGGTCTTTTTTTCTTAGCCATAAACATTCCCTTTCACAAAAACAGTGTTGATTCTACCACTAGTTTTTATATTTAAAAGGGCATGGAAGAAAAATCATCCGTTTGCACAGTGAAGGGCCTATGAAACCTTGACCCTTTGAGCATCTTAATGTATGATGCGTATAAATCTTGAGAAACGGGAGGAACACCGATGAAGAAGACTGTCTGCTGAAGTTTATACTCGTGCGGAAAGTCTTTTGGTGTGCTCTTTTATATATAGTGCTTTCTGCCGCGGTACTCCGCGGCTTTTGATTTTCCGCCGCTTTCAAGGAGGAAAAACATGACACTGATAAGCATTAAAGATCTCACATTCGGATACGACGGAACAGATAAGCTCCTCTTCGACCACCTGGACTTAGGGCTCGACACCTCCTGGCGTCTGGCGCTGACGGGCAGGAACGGCAGGGGCAAGACCACCCTTTTCAAGCTCCTGAGAGGGGAACTTCCCCACGGAGGAACGATAACGGGAGTCCCCGAGACCATATCCTTTCCCCTGGATATCTCCGACATTGATACGGGCAACTGGCAGATAAGGAAGGAGCTCAACCTCATGGGGGCCGACCCCGATATCATGTACCGCCCCTTCGATACCCTCTCGGGAGGGGAACGCACAAAGCTGATGCTGGCCGTTCTCTTCTCCTCCGGGGATAAGTTCCCCCTGATAGACGAGCCCACCAACCACCTGGATATGCAGGGAAGGGACAAGGTCGCCCGTTACCTGGCCTCCAAGGAGGGATTTATCATGATATCCCACGACCGTGCCTTCCTGGACAGTTGTACGGACCACACCCTCGCCATCACCAAGAGCGGAGTGGAACTGTCCGCCGCCTCCTTCTCCTCCTGGTGGGAGAACAACGAGAAGAGGATGCAGGGGGAGCTCTCCCGCAACGAACAGCTCAAAAAGGAGATGGTCTCCATCGAAGATGCCATGAAGAAGAACGCCCGCTGGGCCGCGAAGGCGGAAAGCTCCAAGAACCGGGCCCATGCCTCCTCCAAGGTGGCGGAGGACCATTTCAGGCGGGCCTACGAGGCGGAGAAATCAAGGAAGCTGCAGTCCCTTTCCAAGAACCTGAAACAGCGTAACGAGAAAAAGATGCAGGAAAAGGCCTCCCTGCTCAAGGATCTGGAGAGGACGGAGAAACTCAAGATCAGCGGGAGCGAACATCACAGCAGGACCCCGGTCATCCTTAAGGATGTGACCTTTCTGCGGGACGGCATCCCGGTGGTGTCCGGCTTCTCCCTGAAGCTGGACTCGGGAACAAAGGTCTCCCTTCAGGGGCCGAACGGCTGCGGCAAGAGTACGATACTTAAGTATATAAAGGATCTCGGTGAAGGGGATGAGGTAGAGGGTATCGGAGACATCTACTTTGCAACGGGACTTAAGGTATCCTACGTCTCCCAGGACACCTCCGGATTATCGGGCATCCTCTCGGAGATCCCCTCTTCCCGGGGAGTGGACAGAACGATGTTCAACACCATCCTCGTTAAGACGGGTTTTACCAGGGACATGCTGGAACGGGATGTCGCCACACTTTCCCTGGGTCAGAAGAAGTGCGTTCTGATAGCGTTGAGCCTCTGCGAACACGCTGATATCTATATCTGGGACGAACCCCTCAACTATGTGGACGTCTACATGAGGAAAGAGATAGAACGCCTCATATCGGACAGCTCCGTTACCATGCTCTTCGTGGAGCACGACAGATCCTTCACGGAAAAGATCGCGGATCAGACCATCGAACTTTGATCCTCGGAACATACCCGGTTGCGGCCGGTCTCCTTTGCCGTATAAAGGCGGCCGTCCGCGACGCTTATGTTCTCCTCGATGGTCCTGCGGGGATCGAAGGACGCCACGCCGAAGCTCATGGTACACCTTATGGTGTTGCCGTCAGCATCAATGTCCGATCCCATGAGCTTTACCCTCACCTGCTCGGCACGTTCCACGGCTCCCCCAAGATCGGTGTCCCTCAACACCATGACGAATTCCTCACCGCCCCATCTGTAGACGGAGTCGTTCTTGGTGCATGACGAGGCGATGATCCCGGAGGCAAACGCCAGAACGTCATCCCCCGCATTATGTCCGTAGGTATCGTTTACCCTCTTGAACTTATCTATATCGCAGATGAATATGGACATCTTCTTCCCCGAATCGGGATCCAGATAGTCCCTTAATCTTCCGCCGAAGTCGTAGTAGAAACCCATCCTGTTGCGAAGGCCCGTGAGCTTGTCCCGGTGGGACTCCTCCAGGAAGGTCTCGGACTCAAGGGCGATGCCGCAGATAAGGGCGGCAAGGGAGAGCTTCCTCTCGTCCTCCCCATCAAAACCCTTATCCCCGGCTTTATTTATGAGCTGCAGCGCTCCCGTGAAGTTGCCGTTTATATCGGCCACGGGAAGCACGAGAACGGACCTTGTGACATATCCCGTCTTCCTGTCCACCTCGGGATTGAAATCGGGATCGGAATAGGGATCGTCCGTTATGACTACCTTCTTCGTCCTCAGGGCCTTGCCCACGAGACCGCTGTCGTCGGGAATGGAGATCCTGTCCACCCCGGTGGCGGACATGGTCCAAAGTTCCTTCCTTCTCCTGTCCCACTTCCAGAAACTCCCCCTGTCGGCTCCGACTATGGTCTTGCCAAGATCCGTAAGATAGGCGAAGAGCTTGGCGTGGTCCCTTTGCTCCGTCATGCACATATCCCTGTAGAGGCTGTCGGTTATGGAGAAGATCTTCTCCGCCTCGGGAATGTCCGTTGTATCCAGGGGTGCCTTAACGGCTCCGGTGCCCTCGGTCGCGGCCTCGATCGCAGCCTCGTCATCCATGTGCATCAGGTGCACCAAGACCCCCTTTTCGCCCAGGGAACGCAATTTACCGGCAATGGCCCTGGCACTTATATGGACCTTTGTATCGTAGGCCGAGACCTCCGTATAAAGGAAGGTTCCGGGCAAAAGGTATCCTTCGAAGGGGTCCAGGGTATTAGTATCCCCCGTATATACGATCCTCTTGCCGTCCGCATCCACGCAGTACCCGAAGCACTTACCCTGAAGCTCCGCGGTATGCGTCGTGGGAATGGCGGTTATCCCGAGATCCGTGTTAAGACTTTCCACGGTGGTGAGCTCATACCAGGTGTCGTTACAACCTTCGATATTCCCGAGGAAATAGGCCAGGTCCTCCCTGACCTGCTCCGAGGGGGCCGCCACGATCACCGGGGTCTTGGGAACGAAGAAGCAGTAATCGATCAGCATTCCGATACCGCCGGAGTGGTCGCCGTGGGTGTGGGTGACCAGCACGATTATCCTCCCGTACTTTCCCAGATCCCTTTTCTTGAGTCTTGTAAAGGCGCTCATGGGGCAATCGAAAAGGTAGAGGTCTCCCCCGTGTTCCAGATATGCGCAGTTGTGTTCGTCGGTGAACGCCGACCCTCTTCCGATAAAGCGAAGCATCATTTATCCTCCGGTATCTTAAGTTTCAGTACTTCAAAGCCCTCGGCCTTGCCCTTGAGCCTGACCGAATCGTGAAGGGATACGAATTCCATCCTTCCTTTGAGTTCATCGGCCACGGCCCTGCTCACGTATATATTTCCCGCAGGGGCATTCGACTCCAGCCTGGCGGCGGTGTTTACCGTATCGCCGATGGCCGTGTAGTCCATATGCCTTTCGGAACCCATATTGCCGACGACGGCGGGACCGAAGTGGACCCCCACGCCGACATTCAATTCCTCGTCTATCTCCTCTTTAAGTTTCCGGGACAGTTCCCCCGCACCCTTGATGATATCCACGGCGGTCTGCACCGCCTTGAACACGGGATCCTCCTGGGGAAGGGGCGCACCCCAGAATGCCATGGCGGCATCCCCGACGAATTTGTCCAGCGTACCGCCGTTTTTTTCCACGGCTTCACTCGTCATGGCAAGATACCTGTTGAGGATAAGGACCACCTTCTCCGGGGCCATCCTCTCAGACATGGAGGTGAACCCCCTTATATCAACGAAAAGGACCGCGATATCACAGAGCTTTCCTCCGAGTTCCAGGGAATCGGTCCCCTCCTTCAGTATCTCGTTAACGATGCCGGGGGCCACGTATCTCTCGAAGGTCCGGGTCACCTTCTGCCTCTCGGAGAGGGTCCTCATGTATCTCAGTATTATAAGTACCATGAACTCCAACAACACCCCCGCCGGGATCCAGAGGACATGGGTAACGAACCCCAGTTCATAGAGGGTCACCGCAGCCAGAAGTCCCGCTCCCGCGAAGGCGGCGCAGAGGATGCCTGACAGGAGGATCTTCCTGTCCATGCAAAGATAGAAGATCATGAAGCATATGATGAAGACATAAAGGAGCTGCAAAAGATCCGGGGCCTCGGTCTTGAAGGATCCGTCCAGGATGCTCCTTATGACGTTTGCCTGGATCTCCACCCCGTACATCTGGATGGATCTGTCCACCGGGGTGAAGTAGGAATCCTGAAGTCCCGCGGTATAGGGACCGATCAGGACTATCTTCCCGGCATAGTATTCCGGGGGTATCTCACCGTTTACGATATCCGCCAGGGATACTCCGTCGTAAAAGCCCCCGGGACCCGAGGAATAGGGAACGTAGAACTGTCCCCTCTCGTTCACCGCGGGCATTTCCACGGGAATGCCTTTACTCTCGGAATACATTTGGGCCGCCGTGAACGCCATGGAATAGACCACCGTTTCCTCATCGGGCTTAACGTAGAGCAGTGCATGTCTCATGACGCCGTCCATATCGTACATGGCGTTGATGTGACCCCGGGATGTCACATCCGCCAGGGCCCTGTAGGGCTCCTCGTATCCTTGTACCGAATAATCGTCCAGGGTTATCCTGTCCCCTCCGAATACCGCGGAGGTACCGAAGTCGGCCGCGGAGGCCGTTATAACATTTCCCGCGTTTTCCGCGGCTTCCGCCAGGGTCTTGTCACCCTCGCTTCCGCTCTCCCCGGAATAGAGGGTATCTATGGCTATTACCGCCGGGGCATACTCGGGATCCTTTGAAAGTTCGTTTATCGCGGAGGCCATGATCGAACGGTCCCAGGTATTATAGGGACCGAACTCGGATATCGCCTTCTCGTCTATTCCGATTATCACGATATCCCCGGGGACCGCCCGGGGCGTCTGGAAGACCCGGTCATCCAGCCATTTGCCGGGGCGTTGCATGAGCCCCGAAGCCATCAGTGCCGTTATGGAAAGGGATACGACAAGGGAACTTATCAGCTTCTTCCGCAGATCAGCCATGATCAGCCGTCGTCGCTACCCCGGGTTCCGGTATCGTCGTCAGAGTCACCGACCGTCGGGTCATCGGGGTAAGGCGAGGGGTCGGGATCCGGCTCCGGAGTAGGATCCGGTTCAGGCTCGGAAGTGGGTCCCGCCGTGGGCTCAGACGTGGGTTCCGGCGTAGGCTCCGATGTGGGCTCCGGCGTGGGCTCCG
>DNAE01000058.1 GCA_003543635.1 Clostridiales bacterium
GCCGTTATCTGGTTCCTGCCCAAGGTCTTTGTCGAGAAATTCAGATACGACGGATGGCAGCAAAAGCCTATCACCGAGGATCTTCGTCAAGCCATGAGCAAGGGGGGCGTCCGTAAGATATCCCTCCGTCTCAAGATAATGCTCTACATTACCGTGGCCTCGATACTCCTGTCCGTGGTGGCGGTCACCATAGGATTCATGCTCTTCAGGAGATCCACCATCGAGGACCATAAGGTGCTGGGTGAATCGGTGGCAACACTGTCGGCCAGCGTGGTCAACGGAGATATGGTGGACTACTATCTGGACTACGGGGAAAAGGCCGCCGGCTACCTGCATACAAAGGAGATGCTCTACGGTATCAGGGACAGTTCCCCGGATATCCTTTACATCTATGTCTATAAGATCGAAGCCGACGGATGTCACGTGGTGTTCGATCTCGATACGGAAGATCTCGAGGGTGAGGCGCCGGGTTCCGTCATACCCTTCGATGAGAGCTTTTCCGATTATATTCCCGCACTCCTTGCGGGGGAGGAGATAGAACCCCTCATAACGGACGATACCTTCGGGTGGCTCCTTACGGTCTATACACCCGTGAGGGACAGCCACGGGGATGTTACCGCCTATGCTGCGGTGGATATTTCCATGAACCAGCTGCGAACCGAGACATATTCCTTCCTGGCTAAGCAGATCTCCCTGTTCCTGGGATTCTTCATATTTATCCTTACTCTGGGTCTCTGGTTTGCCAAGTACAACATAGTCTATCCTGTTAATTCCATGGCACGTGCCGCCGGGACCTTTGCCTACGACAGCGAGGAGGGCCGTGAGGATTCAGTGGAGATGATCAAGGAACTGGACATCCATACGGGTGACGAGATCGAGAATCTTTACGGGGCCTTCTGCAAGACCACCGAGGACAGTATGAACTACGTCGCCGATATCCAGAGCAAGAACGAGACCATAGAGAAGATGCAGAGCGGTCTTATCATCGTCCTCGCGGACATGGTGGAGAACAGGGATAAGTGCACGGGAGACCATATCAAGAAGACCTCCGCCTACGTTGATCTCATTGCCAAGAAGCTCAAGGAGGAGGGGATCTATGCCGATCAGATGACGGATGAATTCATTTCCTATATCAAGGATTCCGCGCCGCTTCACGATATCGGCAAGATCACGGTATCCGATCTTATCCTCAACAGCGGCACAAAGCTCACCGACGAGCAGTACGAGATAATGAAGGGACATACCACGGCGGGACGTGATATTATCGATCAGGTCATCGCCACCGTCCCCGTATCCGGCTATCTCAACGAGGCCCGTAACATGGCCAACTCTCATCATGAAAGGTGGGACGGTAAGGGATACCCCGAGGGACTTTCCGGGGAGCAGATCCCCCTTTCCGCCAGGATCATGACGGTTGCGGATGTATTTGATGCCCTTGTTTCAAGAAGAAGTTACAAAGAACCCTTTTCTTTTGACAAGGCAATGACTATTATAAGGGAAGGGGCGGGATCGCAGTTCGATCCGAAGATCGCCGACGTCTTTATCAGGGCTGCCGAGGAGGTCAAAAAGATCGCAGATGATTTCAGCGATGACTGATACCCCTGGGGAACGTTAGATGTTTACATGGAATTTTCAATACATATCCAAGACTAAGCTCGAGGAAACGTTTGAACAATTGAAGGTCAGGGAGGAGGAGAAGGATATCCTCGTCCGCATACACACTTCCACCCATAATGCAGCGGAAGCCGTGGACCTTGCAGCCTTTATCAAGGAGATCCTTCCCCATGCCATCATATTCGGAACCAGCTGTTCCGCTGCCATATACTGGGGAAAGATCGTCAAGGATCAGTGCGTCATATCCCTGACCTCCGCGGATGAGGGGCGTATCCGCAAGAAGATGGTCGAGGCTGTCAAGGAGGACGGTACCCAGAGGACACCCCATGATATCTTTTCCGATATCTCGGATATCATGACGGATGATACAAAGCTCCTTTTATCCTTCTCCACATCCCTTTATAAGTTTACCGGCGATCTGGTGGAAGAAAGTAACGACACCTTCCCGGGAGTGGTCATGACGGGCGGCATCGCCGACAGATCCCCCGTGGTGAGAAGAGATGGCGCAAAGTGCGGATTTGTCTTTGACGAGAACGGATGGTCCGACAAGGCGATCCTTTTCGCTTCGTTCTCAGGAGGCGTCCTGGAATGCAAGAGTTCCTTTGTTTCCGGTGCAGAGCCCGGCGGCAGGGATCTTGAGATCACCAAGTCCTACGGCTCCGTCATATTGGAGATAAACGGGAGGAACGCCGCCGAGGTCATGCTGGAGGAAGCGGGGGAAGAGATCCGTGACAATAAGGATCTCAGTGAACTGCTCCCCTTCGTTGATAAGGAAAACGAAGCTGTCCCCGTGGTCATAGAGTACAGATCCGGCATAAGCATCTCTGATGTTTACGATGATACCTCCGCCTTGATGCGGGAACGGTTTGACGCCGGAAGAAATATCGATATCGAAGAGAAGACCGATCTTGTGGTCGCCAACCATACCATAAAGGAGGGAACGGTCCTTCGAAGATCCTTCATATACGACCGTAAGATAATATCCGATAACAGGACCCTTTACCGTATGGCCGAGAACTTCCCGAAGGACGAGACCCTTTTTGCCTATTCCTGTTCCTCGAGAAACAGGATCTATCCGGGCAGCGTTAAGTGGGAGCTTTCCGCTTACGAGAATACCAATATGTGCGGCTGTATAACCGACGGGGAGATATCGAGCGTGGGGGGAAGGAATGTCTTCCTTAACTGCTCTTTTACCATGACCGTTCTCGGCGAACGGGAATACCCCCAGGGTTATAACCCCTACGCCTTCTCCCAGACGGAGCTCGTGTCCGGGGAGAATGTCTTCATCACGGATTATGTCGTCAGGAACGAGCAGAGGTTCGACGATTCGGGAGAGGAGATGCCCTCCGGTCTTAAGGAATTCATCTCCGATTGCAGCAAGAAGGTATTTGCCATAGAGAATGACGATCTGCCCAACGCCTCGGCCATGAACATGGATATCGATACGAAGGGCTATGACCGTATGTGCATAATCAATATCCTGGAGTTTACGGAGATGCAGGTAGTCTTCTCCAGGCACATGATCGACATGACATTCCAGAACTACATCAGTAAGTGCCGTGCCTTTGCCGCCAAGAAGAAGTACAGGATCTATTCCATTAATAAGTGGAAGATCGCCATCGGACAGCCCTCCTTTAAGGTCTCCCTTAAGACCTTCACCGACGATATGCATGAACTGCAGAGTCAATTGTTCGAACATTCGGAGGACCATATCTCCATAGTCCCCATATTCTGCATAATCAACGGATGTACGGTTTCCAACCTTAACATGCTCTACTATACGGCCAAGGCGGAGATGGAAAAGAAGAACGAACAGTTCCATGTGACCGACGCCTACCGTGTCGCTAAGTCGGACGAAGAGGGAATAAGACAGAGATACCGCATGGTCAATGTCATCAACTATGCCATTGCCAATAACAAAGTCATTCCCTATTACCAGGGCATCCATGACAATAAGGAAAACAGGATCCACCATTATGAGTCCCTCATGAGACTCCGGGATGAGAATGGGAATATCTATTATCCCTCCGGCTTCCTTGATGTGGCCAGGACCTACGGAGCCCTTTACGATCTTATGCAAAGGCAGATGATCATAAACGTATTCGACAGGTTCCGGGATGAGACAGACATCAGCGTCAGTATCAATATCGGCATGAGGGATATCAAGAACAGGGAGACCTATGAGATCATTTTCGATAATCTCATGAAGGCAAATAATCCCTGGTGTTATGTTTTCGAGATATTGGAAAACGAGGATATCGACGACTACGATGACATGGTGGCATTCGTCGACCGTATCCACGAATTCGGAGGTAAGATCTCCATAGACGACTTCGGTTCGGGATTCTCCAATCTGAAGCACATAGCCAGCATCCATTCCGATTTCCTCAAGATCGACGGCTCCATAGTAAAGGAATGCTGTGACGACGAGGAATCGGAGAAACTTATCGCTCTCATTTCCTATTGGAAGAAGATGAGCATAAGGAAGGTGAGCATCGTGGCCGAATTCGTGGAGAACGAGAAGATACAGGACATGATGATGAAATACGGAATAGACTACTCTCAGGGATATCTTTTCTCGAAGCCTTCGGAAGAGCTCATGAGAGGATAAAAGAGGGGCCCTATGATAACGGGAAAAGAAAAAAAGACGATCGCATTGGTCATGGAGAATATCTTCACGGATTTTGCCCATGAGTTCATCACAAACGTTTTGAGCGGGGTCTCCGCCAGGGATGATATCGATCTGGTGGTCATTGCAGGCAAGTACGACGGAGGTTCGGACCTGAGCGATAATTCCCACAGATACAGAAGGATCTATAATTCCATCTATAACCTGGAATCCTGCTGCGATATCGACGGTGTGATCATTTGCCTGGGCAGTATGGCCTATATAGACAAGGAGCAGATCATCGCGCGATTCTTCAAGGGAATGGAAAACGTTCCCAAGGTCTTCGCCATTGCGGATATCGAGAACTGTGTCTGCGTTAATTACGATAACGCGGGGGGCATCAGGGAGGCCGTCGAATACCTGGTCAATGCCCTGGGTGTAAAGAAGATCTGCATGCTCGGGGGGAGGGAAGATAACCCCGATTCCGTCAAGCGCAAGGAGATCTTTGCCGATTGTCTTAATGACAATGGATTAAGCTTCGATGAAAGCCTTTACGAAGCCACCGATATGTCCATGAATTCCATCGGTGAAGCAAGGGCACTCCTTAAGCGTAATCCCGACGTCAAGGCGGTCTTCTGCGTCAATGATGCCACGGCGGTGTCCCTGTACAATGCCATGGAAGAGGAGGGCCTTGTGCCCGGCAAGGATATATACGTATTCGGATTCGATAATACCAAGATGGCGGGCCGCATGAATCCGACCCTTGCCTCCGTGGGTGCCGCCGACGTTACCATGGGACAGAAGGCTGCGGAGCTCCTTATTAACATGATGGACGGATACGAAGTCTCTTCGGAGCTTATTCCCACCAAGCTCTACGGCAGAGAATCCCTTGACTATGAGATGTACGAATACACCACCAAGGAGATGCAGGAGGTGGATGCTGACTTCATCTACAGGATGTTCGACGACTGTTTCTACCGTTACAGATACGAGATGCCCGGAAGCGACGAGGTGGATATCAGAAGGCTCTTCTTCGAGTTCATGGGCCGGATATTGAGCTGTATGAGAAACAGATACATGAGCCAGGAGGAATTCGAAGAGATAAAGGAACTTGTGGATATATTCTTCGTCAACGGCGCAATGAACTACACGGACGCCAAGAAGTTCCTTAAGAGCGTAGACAGGATACAGGGAAGCATCAACGTGAGCTGCGGCCCCAACATATTCGTAAACAGGCTCTTTACCCATATGAAGGACTGTGCCATACTTTCCATTTCCCGGTCTCTTATAAAGGAGAGCGACAAGAATCTCAGGGAACGCAACATGTTCCGTTACTTCATGGTGGAGAGCACCAACTACGATAATAAGAGCGACTCATTCTTCAATAACCTTATCCAGAACTTCGATAAGCTGGGATTGGGGAATTCTGCTCTTTATACCTTCGAGAAGCCAGTCATGTTCGATCCGGATAAGAGCGATCTTTTCCCGGAGACCATATACCTTCGATGCATTAATAAGAACGGGAATCTGGCCATACTTCCCAGGGAGCGCCAGTGCGGAAGCACCAGGAAGATGTTCAACAGGAATATGCTTCCCGGGGTCTTCTCAAGGAGCGTCGTTTTCCCGGTATTCTACAGGGAGAGCATCTACGGCTTTATCCTCTGCGAACTCACCTTTGAGAATATAGACAGCGGAGAATATGTTGCAGATCAGCTGGGTCGCGCGATCTTCCTGGGCGGCGCCGATAACGAGTGATCCGCGACCAGAAGAAGGGCTAAGATAATAATATACGCCACGATAAATACGTATATTAAATAGGTCGGAAGATAGCGTTGCGTCGCGGTGAAGCTCAGATCCATGTTAAGTACCCCTTTGATATCGTCCCTTCCGTCGTAGGAGAGTTTACCGGAATAGGGGTAGAAATGATAAGCATCCTCGGTGAAGAAGGTGAGATCCGCGCTTTCATCAGAGGCTTTCCTTATCTTAAGTATGCATCCTTGGTAGCCGGAGCAGTCGACGTCTTTTACCAGGACACCATCCACGATGTCATCGGCTTTTACTTCATAGGAGGCGGGGGGAGCGGTCAAAGCCGAACTGAATTCCATGATATATGAGATATCGGAACCCTCCTCATATTCCACGGGTATCTCGATCCTGTTGAAACGCTCGTTACACATAAAAGACTGGACCAATTCTCCTTCGCCGGACCAATCGATCTCGCGGTCGCGCCGGTAGTTGGAGGTGGAATCGATGATACTGCGTTCGAATACCCCGACGGAGGCGAATAGAGAGACTGCCGTTATAAGAAATGCCAGGGAGGACAGACAGTAGACGATCCTTATCCCCTTGAAGGACTTAACCTTCGAGGATTCGTAAAGGCCCTCGGAGGAAAGGATTATCAGTACCATGAGGAACGCGGCGGAATAAATGTCCTTGGCTTCCCACAGCATATAAAACACCGTGCCTCCGAAGAGCACCGTTACCATCATGGCTCTGTAAAGGGAAGTCTTTCCTGCCTTTATCTCGCGGAGGCAAAGGATCAGTGAAAACGCCAGTGAAACTATTCTTGAAGCTCTGCAATACGAGGCGAAAAGATCCTTTCTGTTCCCGGCTATAAAATCGTGGATAAAGGGTAACTTGTATCCGTATTCGAACCTGGAATCCAGGGAGGAGTATCCGTCGGACCAGGTGTTTACCGTCTTTACGGCAAAAAGCCTCAAGTTACCCGTAAGACCGTTGCTGCGGAAGTTCTCGAATATCCTTGTAAGGAGAAGGCGGTTCCTGTCCGGATCTCTCACGATCTCCAGCATGTAGGAGAAGTCCCCGTCGTTTGTGCTGAGATCCCCGTTGCCGTGGGATCCCATCATGAGCCAGTAAAGGACGGGAAAGTTCATGTCGGAAAGCTCTCCGAAGTACAAAGTCTTGTAATGTGAGATGATCAGCTCTCCCGCCGCCAGAGCCGATGCAAAGACGATGGCAGAGATGATGCTCCTCTTGAGGTTTTCCTTCGTCAGACCCTTAAAGATCAGAAGGACCCCCGCTGCGATGAGGAAGAAGAGGGCGGTGGGCCTTATCTCGTAGCATAAGGCGGCGGTAAGGCCCAGCAAAAGGGCGCAGATCAATGATACCGCGGTCTTCTTTGTCTTATGTATCATAATGAGCATATATAAGGAGAACATCATGAATAAAAGCGAGAAGCTGAGGGTATAGACCCAGCATCCGATGCAGTAGAACAGGGGATTTATCGCGATCAGGAAGAGGACGAGATTGGCCCTTTTAATATCCCGGAGAGACAGGACGCAAAGATATGTGATGACCGCCGTTCCGTATACGGCAAGGAAGTTCAGGCTTCTTGCAACATGGAAAGCATTGCTTTGGGAGAATATCCTGAAGATATAGGAAAAGAACAGAATAAAGAAATAGTTGTTCCCGAATACGGAAAGCTCCCCCGCGTGGCTCATGTCATTTCCCACGGGACCGTATAAGCTTATGTAGTATGCGGTATCAAGATCATCGTAACTGTCGGTGTTCGGCCGCGGAGAATAGAAGACGAACAGGAACAGGAACACAGAAGCCATGAAGGCAAAGAGGAGGCCTGAAATAAGCTTCTGTTTGTTATATGACAAAATGCAACGGGAGGATATGATAAGCCCTGAGAACACTACGATCGATAAAAAGATGATCATCAGGGAAGAGAATTTGATGAAAGCCCCGATGAGCATCAACGAGATGCCCAGGGAGGTAAGGAGGAGGATTATCCTCATAAAATAATTGTAAGATCTGTCCCTCATGTATTTATTATGCATTTTTTTATCAAAAAGAAAAGACCCGCAAAATGCGAGTCTTTCTGGTCGGAGTGACGGGACTTGAACCCACGACCTCTTGCTCCCTAAGCAAGCACTCTAGCCACCTGAGCTACACCCCGATATTCTGTCATGTACTTATTCGGAAAGCTGGTCGGAGTGGCGGGACTCGAACCCACGGCCTCTTGCTCCCGAAGCAAGCACTCTACCACCTGAGCCACACCCCGATATTCCGAGTAAAGCCAAGACAGCTATAAAATAATAGTACAAGTTAGGACTTAATGCAAGTGGTTTAACGATAAAGAGTTCATTATTTTGCAAAGCCGCGTCATTTAAGATCGGATAAGTATGCTATTATAATAAAGTACTTTGAAATAGCGGAGGAACTGTCTATGAGCATGGCAGATGAGATATTTGATCAGAATATCAAGGATATCCTGAATTCCGGATATACGACCGAGAATGAGAAGGTCAGACCTCATTGGGAGGACGGGACTCCCGCATATACATTTAAGAAGTTCGGCATCGTCAATCGTTATGATCTTGCAAAAGAGTTTCCGATGCTGACCCAGCGGTATATCAACTTTAAGGGCGCTGTAGATGAGATCTTGTGGATCTGGCAGAAGAAATCCAATAATGTTAAGGACTTAGGCACGCACATCTGGGATGCGTGGGCCGATGAGAACGGCTCGATAGGTAAAGCTTACGGCTATCAGTTAGGTGTCAAGCATCACTATAAGGAAGGCGACATGGATCAGGTTGACCGTGTGCTCTTCGATCTTAAGAATAATCCCAGTAGCAGAAGGATCATGACAAATATCTATGTTCATCAGGATCTTCATGAGATGAACCT
>DNAE01000108.1 GCA_003543635.1 Clostridiales bacterium
CTGCGGATGATCTCATCCGTCATGCTGCCGTAGATCTCCTCGAATCCCGGAACGAAGATCATCGGGTCCAGGCAAAGCCTCACCTGCGCCCCCTCCTTCTGAGCCGCGATAACCGACTCTATCCTCTTATCGAAGGAAGCGGTCTTATGCTCATACCTTTGTATTACCTCCCGGGGCGATATGGAAAAGGCATAGATGATCCTATCCGAAGGAACAAAGGACTTGGGGGCGGACTTTGTTCGAAGTTCTATATAAAGTCCCTCCCGGGAGAGGGCCAAGTCCGTCCAGAAAGAGGAAAGTCCCGTATCCTCCTCCAGGGCAAGAAGGTCAGTGTCGTAGGAACAGGAAAGGTAAAGGGGACCGTCGGCAAGCATCAGATCCACCTCCCTCTCGTAGTCGTCAAGATTTACGAACAGCACGATATTGGCCCCCGGGTACATTCCCTTGAGGAAACAGTACTCACAATTAAATACGCAATTCATGGCGTTGACGGAATAGAAGAACCTTTCCGATCCGAAATCCTGACAGACCGGGGCCCCGGGAAAGATCTTATTGCCGTCGTTGACCGCCAGGATCAACGAGCGGGATCTCTCCTGACGGGAGAAGTCCTGTCCCGTCCTGTTGAAGACATCCTTATAGTGATCGATGAAGATCACGGATGATCCCCCGTATCTTCCGAGGATCCTTTCCGTCAGCTCATATCCCAAAGCCCTCTTTTCAATATAGATGTGAGACGGCTTCATCCAGCACCTTCTTTCCCTCCGCCTTTGATGCAACGGGCAAAAACGGAGCGAAATACTCCTTCGGATCTTTTCCCGTCGATATGAGATAGGAAGAGATCTCCCTTAATCTGTTCTTCATATACTCCGTGCAGTGAAGCGCCTCCGACAGGGATGAGATGTCGTATTCGGGGATGTCCTCTTCCTCCTTTATACCGAGGAGGGTGTCTACCGTTCTTAAGATCTCCTCACGTCTTCCCTCCAAAAGAGAGTAAACTGAACTCACCGTTATCTCCTCACCGAAGTCACTTACGATCTTCACAAGGAAGATTCGGTCCTTTGATGTAAACATGGAAGCGGTCTCGATAAAGGCCGAGCTTTCCATGTCGGTTATCTCCTCCCGATCCTTAAGATCTCCGGGAAGAGAAGGAACAGACACGGTCACCGAGGCTTTCTCCGGTATTCCCAGGGGGACTATCATATCGGGATAGTATGACCTTGAGGTATCAAGATCCGTGATCTTATTCACATGGAATATGTCGCCCTTTTTGTCCCCCTTACCCCCGGCACATATACCGAAATTTAAAACGACGGGGGATAGGTTGTTAAAGTAAGTCAGGACCCGGGCCACGGTGGCGGCGCATCTCACCTTACCTATACCGGTAAGAGCCAGAAGGATATTGCCGTTCCCGTATAACTCCAGACCGGAAACGGAAGTATCCCTTTTAAGTCCGAAGGAATCTATTATGAGATCCGCCTCTGCTTTTATTGCACAAAAGATAAATATCATAAATGGATTCTATTACAAACGAGCCCAAAGTAAAAGCGGCCCTCCGAAGAGAGCCGCCGTGCTTTTACTCTGCTATGAGCATATTATACGCTTCGATCTTTCTTATCTTTCTCGCTTCAAACAAAGCGAACAGGAAGGACAGGACTATGACCGAGGCCGATATGATCAACATTCCCGCTACGGGTATGGTGAAGTTTGCCCTCACCACTCCGAAGGATGTCATCATCATGTTCATATAAGGGTTTGCAATGTGATAGGAGATCACGGCGAATATGATGACCGACAATATGATGGAGGGCATGAAGCTCAGGGCCGTTTGTATCATCAGATCATTATTCGTGTATCCCAGGGCCTTGTAGATACCGTAATCCAGCCTCTTGCTGAATATGAGGGACTTGATGAGAAGGAAGAGCACCAGCAGGATAAGGGAAGCCGATATGAGGCTCATGAATACGAGCATTGCGGTTGCCAGTCCCTTGAAGGTGGAAAGTCCTCCCTCCACGGTCTCATAGAAGTTATTCCTGGATATCACGTGATCTCCGAATTTATCGGCACATCCGTCAAGGATGGACTCTGAAGCCTCCTTGCTGTCGCAATCATACCAGATGCTGCCCGGGATATAATCCAGATCCATCACATGACCGGCACCCGCCATGTTCATGATGGCTTCACGACCGTCGTTGTTGGTGGTCTGCATAAAGCCCGTAATGAGATAGGAATATGTCTCTTCTCCGTATCTGAGCTCGATCTCGTCTCCTATATTGAAGCCGTATTCCTTGGCGAACTTACCGCTGATGGTGATCTCGTTGTCATAGGTGGGATATCTTCCCTCATAGCAGGCAGACCTGTTCACGAGTTTATCCGTATCGCCGCAGATATAAACATTAAGCCTGTCCTCTCCGTTATAGGTCATGGCTGTCTCGTATATCTCTCTGGGATTTATAACATCCTCCCTGTCCTCCATATACTCAAGGCACTCTTTTCGGGCCTCGTGATCGACCACTACCACACCGCCGCAGGTCTCGAAGGTGAGAAGTTCCAATTTCGGTTCCCTGTTGAAGTTGTTATACATCAGCAGCGCGATCGTGCAGAGGAACATGATAAGACCGATAACAAGGAATGTTATTACGTTCTGCTTCATGTTGAACACCATGGTCTTCATGGCCAGGTTAAAGTTAAGGCCGAAGGAGGAATCCTTCAATGCGAATCTGTTCTTCCTGAAGTTGTGGCTCTCAGTACCGTTCCTCAGGGCAACGATGGGCTCTATCTTCCTGATCTTCCTCACCGCGAACATGGTGATGATGACGGTAAAGATCACAACGGACACCACGGAGATGACGGATGTCAAAAGATTAAAGGAAGGCGTATAGGGAATTCCCATCTGGGCTATGGCAAAGGATGCCACCAGGGGCATGATACCATAGGAGGAAGCAAGTCCTATGAGGGATCCGATGACCGACAGGAACCCGAAGAGTAAGAGAAGGGAACTCTTGATATCCCGGCTCGTATAACCGACAGCCTTTAAAGCACCGAGGGTCTTCATGTTCTCCCTTATGTAGTTCGTGATACTGTTGACGAGCATCATGAGGATCACGAGGATAAGGACGATGGTGATCACGAGGAAGGAAACCGCAATGATCCTGGACATGAAGGTCCTGTTGGTAAGGATATTCCCGATGGACTGGGTCGATACTACGGCATCGCCGTTAAGTGCAACTATCTTATCGTTAAACTCGATGGCGAACTTGGATCCCTTAACCCCCTCCTTGAGATCATAGATGACGGTTATGCAGGAGCACTCGCCTGCATCAGCATCCTTCATCACGCCATATGTACCGTCGTCCACTATAAACTCAAATGTTCCGTTGTTATTACAGCCGAAGTAAGGAGTCGTGGTAAAACCCTTTACCTTGAGATCATATTGCTTGCCGAATATCTCGACATTATAGTCGTCTCCCAGCTTATAATTGCCGCTGGTATAGAACTGATAAGGAAGATAGATGTAATCATCGGAGATGCTGCTGTCCTCGGTGACGATCTCCGTCCTGCCCAGATCTTTATCGAAGGCACTGCCGTCATCCACGACCACGTTTACCGTTATCTTTCCTTCTGCGAAGGGTACGGGGGTATCGTGGTAGGACAGGGCATGTCTGATATCGTATCTCTCACAATCGTCCTTCAAAAGTCCGTCCAACACGTCATCATTGATCCCCTCCAGGGACTTGTCTATCCTTATGAACCCGTCACAGGCATCAAGTCTTTCAACTTCCTTCTGTGCTGCAGGGTAAGCATCGAAAAACAGAAGGAGCGACGAAGAGAGCAACATGCAGGCGATCATCATGAGGACCACGAGACCTATGGACGTTCCCCTGTTCTTCTTGAAATGTGATTTTGACAGAAGCTTGATCTTATTCATCTTTACCACCCCATTCCGCCTAAGAAATCACGGAGCTTCTGATGGCGTTCCTTATCACCCGATACATATCTGCCGAGCTCGATCTGGCCGGCGATCTCACCGTCTTTAACATAGAGGATCCTGTTTCCCCTTCTGGCGCTGTTGATATCGTGGGTGACCATTATTATGGACTGTCCCTTGTTATTGAAGCCCGTCAGAGCGTCAAGGACATCCTTACCCGTCTTGGAATTGAGGGCACCGGTGGGCTCGTCCGCAAACACCAGCTCGGGCTTATTTACAAGAGCCCTGGCTATACCCACCCTCTGGGCCTCACCGCCGGAGATCTGGGTGGGAAACTTATCCCACATGGATTCCTCGATATCCACCTGCTTAAGTACCTTTCCCGCTTTCTCGCAGGCCTCCTTCCTGTCGTTGGTCACCAGGAGCGCCGCAGACAGGACGTTATCCATGAGGCTCATGGAATCCACAAGATAGGTCTGCTGGAAGACGAATCCGCAGTTCTTCCTTCTGAAGAGGGCCAGCTGGTCGGAATTCTTCTTGGTGATGTCCTCCCCCAGGAAAACGATGTGACCGAGGGTGGGCTTATCCATACCGGAAAGAGCGTAAAGGAGAGTTGACTTACCTGCTCCCGAGGCACCCATTATAACGGTGAAATCACCCTTCCTGATCTCAAGATCGATATTCCTTAAAACGTGCTGCTGAACTCCTCCGTTGGAGAATGTCTTACAAAGTCCTTTTGTTTCGATTATATTAGCCATTTCTTTGACCTCCTTTATGGCTCCATGATACGTTTTCAAGTCTTAAGTGCCTTTAAGGAAGTCTTAAATAGTCCTTAAATCGTACGGAGCTTGAATATTACCGCAAGTCCGGGATCGGCATTCTCTATGTAGAGCTCGCCGTTCATGGCCTCGATAAAGCTGTTGGCAAGGTAAAGGCCCAATCCTGCGCCCTCCTTGCCGGAGGCGTTTTCACCCCGCTTATATTTCTCCTTGAGGAGAGGCAATTCCTCGTCCGTGACACCGGGGCCCTTGTCGGAGACGCGGACATAGAGATATTCGTTTTCCAGGCGGGATTCCACCCGGATATCCGTATCCGCATACTTATATGAATTCATGAAGACGTTATCAAAGGCCTGCTGAAGCCTCAATCTGTCCGCGAAGATCATGCACCCGGGGATCTCGTATTCCGAACATCTGGAAAGGTAATCGGAATTCCTTATTATATCCGTCAGGATGGAACTGTCGCATTCCACCGGACTTACCGGTATCTCCTTTATATCCTGCACGCTGGAGTTAAACAGGTTATCCACAAGGACCGTTATCTGATCGCTCTTGATGTTTATGAGGTTAAAGTATTCCTTGACCTTGTCCTCCTTCGCAAGCTCGTATCCTATCTCGGAGCTGGACTTGATGGAGGCCACGGGGGTCTTGAGATCGTGGGACAGCTTTGCCACCATCTCCTTTTTGTCGTCGGCGGCCTTCTTCTCGTTTATCCTCGCCTTTCTAAGTTCACTCCTCATGATATCGAAGCTCTCAGTAAAGCTTCCGAAGATATGCTTCTTATCCACATAAAGGGGGATATCCAGATCTCCCTCGGCAACGCGCTTGGCAAATGTCGACATCTTCTCGAAGGGCTCTATCATGGTCTTATGGATATATATGAAGCAGGAGATCATGATGATCGATTGCACCCCGGAAAAAACGATCATCGTTATAAGGATCCTGTTCTTATAATGATCCACCGTATCCAGGGTATTATTTCTGAATATGATCTTTCCGTTCTCCCCATTGAGATCTATATCCAGGATGGTATCGTTATGCACAACGGCCTCATTTATGGAGTCCGACACATTATCGCTCGTCTTATAGAGCACGTTTCCTTCGCCATCCAGCAGGG
>DNAE01000197.1:0-376 GCA_003543635.1 Clostridiales bacterium
TTAACGATAACGAGATGAGTATCGATAAGAACGTGGGCGGTATGTCCAAGTATCTTAAGAATCTCCGTATCTCCAGCGGATACCTTTCCGCCAAGAGGAATACCGAGAACTTCTTAACGAGAAATCTTCCCGTGGTGGGAAAGCCCATCATGAAGGTCATGCTCTCCGTGAAGAATTTCTTCAGGTTCGCGGTCAATAAGCAGCAGACCTCCATGTTCGAGGATCTGGGCCTTGTTTACTACGGTCCCAGGGACGGTCACGATCTCAAGGGATTGATCAAGCACCTGAACGCGGTCAAGGATATCAAGGGCCCCGTTCTTCTCCATATCTGCACCAAGAAGGGTAAGGGATATAAATATGCCGAGGAGGAACCCTC
>DNAE01000197.1:421-4432 GCA_003543635.1 Clostridiales bacterium
CACGGCGTCGGTCCCTTCGATCCCGAGAAGGGTGTAGTGGGAGGAGGTAAGCTCACATATACCAGTGCCTTTGCGGGAGCCGTCACGGAGATAGCCGCCAGGAATAAGAAGGTGGTGGGTATCTCTGCTGCCATGGCCCAGGGAACCGGTATGGATAAGTTCGCCTTTAAGTTCCCCGAGAGATTCTTCGATTGCGGTATCGCAGAGGAACATGCGGTCACCATGGCGGGCGGCCTTGCGGTATCCGGTTTCGTTCCTGCAAAGGGCCTACGACCAGATAATCCACGACGTATGCTTCATGAACCTCCATGTGGTATTCGCCATCGACAGGGCTGGCTTCGTCGGTAACGACGGCCATACACATAACGGACTTCACGATATCTCCTATCTTGATTCCATGCCCAACATGACGGTGCTGTCCCCCAGGGACTATTCAGACCTTAAGAAGTGCATGGAATATGCCGTTAATAAGTGCGAGGGACCCGTTGCCGTCCGCTATCCCAGAGGAAGTTCCGTCTTCGAGGAGGACGGACCCCTTTATACGGAGGCTGAGGATCTTTTCAAGCCCCATGTACAGACCGACCACGGTGATGATTTTGCCGTGATATCCGTGGGAACCATCGCCGCCGAGTGCGAGAAGGCGGTTTCCATCCTTCTCGAAAAGGGTAAGAAGGGCAAGCATATCAACGTTACTTCCGTTAAGCCCATCCCGGCCCGGGAGATCAGTGAACTCACCCGTAATGTCCCCGTGGTCTTCACCGTTGAGGAGGCGATCTTGAGCGGCGGATTCGGTGAGAATCTCTGTGAAGCTCTCAAGGGTTCAGGCAAGAATATAGTACCCTTCGGCGTCAAGGATCAGATGGTGCGCGCCGGAACATATAAGGAGCAGTTAAAAGACAGCGGACTCGATGCCGAATCCATCGCTTGTTATATACTTAAAGTGTTATAATGTATCCTGAACCCTGCTGGAGGAATGATACATGAGATTCGGAATCTACTCTAATAACAGCCGTGATATCGGTTATGAAGTTGCCAGGTCCCTTGCCCGTATTTTGCTTGATAAGGGATGTACGCCCGTTTTCCCCGAGAGTTTCTCCGGTACCATAATAAGGGAAGTGGAAGGAGCGGAATTCGGTTCCTTCGAGACTTGCGATATCATCGTTTCCATAGGCGGCGACGGAACATTCCTTTCCGTCATATCCGAATACAGGGAATTAAATATCCCCTTTGTGGGCATCAATAAGGGAAGTATCGGTTTCCTTACCGAGATCACTCAATTCCCCATCGAGGATCAGATAGATCTCATTATCGACGGCAAGTACGATATCATCGAGAGGACCCAGCTTAAGTGCGAGCTTTACGATAACGACGGAAGACTTAAGGCAAGTGATGTATGCCTTAACGATGTTTCCGTATTGAGGGGCTCAAGACCTCATATCCTGAAGCTCAGCCTTTTCATCAACGGTGAGAAGGTGGAGAACTTTTACGGTGACGGTATTGTCGTCGCGACCCCCACGGGATCCACGGCATATACCCTTGCCGCTGGAGGCCCCCTGGTAATGCCCTCCATGGATGTGATGCTCGTATCTCCCATCTGTCCCCATACCCTCCAGAATATGAGTTATATCCTCGATCCCAAGAGCGAGGTGGAGATACATCTGCTTGATTTTGAATCTTCCCCCATCGTATGTCCGGACGGACGGGAGATGGGACCTTTAAAGCAATACGACGTGCTTAAGATAAGAAGACATAAGGATACCGTTAAGACCATAAAGCTCAATACCACGGGATTCTTCCAGAATGTCAGGAAAAAGATAGTCGCAAGGGGTAGCTTCTATGAGAATGGACAAGAATGAAAGACAGGAACTGATCTTAAGACTTATACGTGAGAATGATATTTCCACCCAGGACGAGCTTACGTCTCTGATCAACTCCAACGGTTTCAACGTTACCCAGGCCACCTGTTCCAGAGATATCAAGGAACTGGGCATCATAAAGGTGACCCTTCCCAATCAGGGCTCCAAGTATGCCGTCCTTGAAAGAACGGGGGATGTGGCTCCGGGGAGACTTCTCTCCGTATTTTCCAACTGTCTTATCTCCTGTAAGAATGCCATGAACCTGGTGGTCATCAAGACTTTGCCCGGTATGGCACAGGCTGCGGCATCGGCCCTCGATTCCATGCATCTCACCTCCGTAGTGGGCACCATAGCGGGTGACGATACGGTATTTGTTGCCGCCGAGGATATCGACGAGGCTAAAGCCCTTGTTTCCACCATTTCCGATATGAAGAAGGGAAATGAAGAATAAAGATGCTCCTGAGACTTGAGATAACAGATCTTGCCGTTATTTCCAAGGCAGTCTTCGAACCCGGTACCGGGCTCAACGTTATCTCGGGTGAGACCGGCGCGGGTAAGTCTCTTCTCATCGACGCCATCGGCCTCATCATGGGTAATAAATCCTCCAGGAATCTCATAAGGACCGGCTGCGACAGCGCCTTTGTGGAGGCCGTGTTCGATATATCGGATTCCTCCGATGAGGAGTTATCGGAACTGCTGTCCTCCGGAGGCCTTAACAGTGACGAGGGACTTCTTATCGTTTCCAGGAAAGTGGGCTCAGACGGGAAGAGCATCGCCAGGATAAACGGCAGGACCGTGGTAATAGCGCTCCTTCGGGAGATCATGTCCCATTTGATCGATATCCACGGACAGCACGACACCCAGAAGATATTTAATTCCGACGTGCACATAGATCTTCTCGACAGCTACGGCAAGGGGGAGATCGATAATGCCCTGTCCCTTTACCGGGAACGTCTTGAGGATTATAAGAAGACTGTTCTGGAGATAAGGAACCTTCAGGCTATGGGCAAGACCGCCGATGAGAGGAAAGAATATCTGGAGTTTGCATTAAAGAGGATAGACGATGCGGCGATAAGACCCGGCGAGGATGAGGAACTTCGCATAAGACATAAGAGCTTAAAGGATAACGCAGCCTTGAGGGATAAGATACTCGAGGCATCAGGGTGCCTTTTCGGTGACGGTGACGATGATATATCCCAAAGGCTCCTTCAGGCCTCCAAGGCTTTAAAGGATGCGGATAAAGATCTTTCCTCCAGGGCCGAATCCCTGTTCTACGATCTTCAGAGCATCGGGGAAGAGGTCAAAGCCTTAAGGGATAAGATGGACATAGACCCCGAGGAAGAGGAAAAGGTGGAAGCAAGACTGGGTCTCATCTATGAGCTCAAATCCCTTTACGGCCCCGAGATAGAAGATGTACTCAGGTTTGCCGATAATGCCAGATCGGAGCTTTCGGATCTCTCGGATATATCGGGTAAGCTCCGGGAGCTTAAAAAGGAGAGAAGCATAAAGGAGAAGGATCTTTTGGAGGCAGCTTCGATCCTGTCTTCAATTCGCCATGCAAAGGGAGACCTTCTTTGCGATGCCATTAAGGCAGGCCTTAAGGATCTTAATATGCCGGATGCTTCCTTTAATGTTTCCTTTGAAGAAAGGAGCCGGGACAGATTCTTCTCATCCAAGGGTACCGAGAACGTCACCTTCATGTTCTCCGCAAATCCCGGAGAAGAACCCCGGGATCTCAGTAAGACCGCATCGGGAGGCGAGGCTTCCAGGATAATGCTGGCCATAAAGGATATCCTCTCGGAAGCTGACAAGACACCCACTCTCATATTCGACGAGATCGATACGGGAGTATCGGGAAATGCCGCCTATGCCATAGCAAAAAAGCTTCTTTCCATATCCCGATGCCATCAGGTGTTATGCGTTACCCATACGCCTCAGTTGGCGGCCGCTGCCGACGATAACTTCCTTATCAGCAAGGCCGTATCCGACGGCAGGACCGACGTTTCCGTTACCAAGCTTCAAAATGACGGGAAGATCGGCGAGGTGTCAAGGCTCATGTCCGGCGGAGAGGTCGAAGGATCACTTCAGGTCTCCGAGAATCTCATCAAGAGCATCCGCGGATGATCCCAGAAGAGATCTCATATCAGACGGGATA
>DNAE01000141.1:0-2278 GCA_003543635.1 Clostridiales bacterium
GCACTTCTCCTTATCGATCTGTGAATGGCCGTCCACCATGGATACGGCACCCACGGGGCATACCTCGACGCAATTGTGGGAAAGGCAGTTCCGGCAAAGGTTACTGACCTCGTAGACGTTATCCTCGCACTTGGCGCAGGCCGAAGGGATAACCTGCATGAGGGGCGGTTCGTAGTAGACCTCGTCGATGGAACTCTGATCGAGACCCGCGGTGATATGTACCGGCAGGTTCTGGGGCCTGAGGGAAAGACCCATGGCAAGTCGGGCTCTCTCGGCGGAGATGGCCCTCTCCTGATAGATGTTATCGCCGAACTTGGGTGTTTCCTCAGGTGAGATCTTGTAGGGCAGTGCCTCAAGATCGTCCTTAACGTTCTCAGATTCGTATGCTATCCTGGCGACCTCAACGAATACGCTCTTACGAAGTTCCGATACGGGTGTATGTAGTCCTCTCATGAAAGATCCCCTTTAATGATTATTCTGAGAATAATATACAACAAAAAGACCCGGTTTGCCTAAGATCAGGATTCTTTAACATAGAAGTTGTACGCGTACAACATAGTATCCCAACTGAAGAATTCGCCGTCATACTGAGTCATATAACCATAGTACAAGTCGTCTAGCGTTATTTCATCGATATCGAGGTTGTTTTCCTCGATAATTGTCCTCTCCACATAAGCACAGTTTTCCCAGACATCTTCCCAGTGTCCACTTGATAAATAATTCTTATATGCTTCATCGGCCGTCCATTCACTGTACCCCATGTCCCGCAGACTGTAATAGATGTAGTACTCTCCATTAGCGTTCATGCCGTCAACGAATCCGTGCTCGTCGATATAATCCTGAGGCAATCCCTCATCCACGATATCGGGTATAAGTGCCATGGCTTCCGCGACCTCCATATCATGCAACTCCTGGTAGGTGGGGGTGGGTGTCGGAGCAAGCGTCGGTGTCGGTTCCGGGGAGGGCGTCGGGGAGGGAGAAGGAGTGGGAGAAGGAGTGGGGGAAGGAGCCTCGGTTCCTTCCGAAGAAGAAACAGGGGTGGGAGCAGGATCATCTGCCGTCTCCTCTTCATCCTCTTCTTCATCTTCTTCCTCGTCGACGTCGTTATCGGGACTTGCCACTGCAGTGGCTTCAATGGATATTATAGTCTCCGATATATCGCTTGTATCAGTCATATCGGAGACTTCCGACGAAGAGATCACGGATGCCTCGGATGTTTCCTCTGTTGTCGTATTGCTTGTGCTTCCTTCCGTTTCCACGCTCGTCTCGGTGATCAGATCCGGAACGGTTGCCTTAATGTCAGCGATCGCGGCATTCCTGAGGGACGTATCACGGAAGATGAAGAATGCGAATAACAATGTGGCGGCGATGGAAACGACCCCCGCCGTTGCTATGAAAGGCAGATGTGTGTTTCTGAAGGCAAGACGGAATTCGCGGATACTCCTGAACCTGTATTCGGGGTTCATGTCCGTGGCCTTGCGGATAATATTCTTGTATCTGCCCGGGAACAGTTCCTTTACGATAAGCCCCAACGCATAGATGTCGGTCCTCTGGTCCGACTGGGCAAAGCCGTACTGCTCGGGAGCGGCAGCACCCTTGGTGCCGATGAGGACAGTATCCCTGCTCTCTCCGGGCTTAAAGTACTTGGAAGCATCGTAGTCTATGAGCTTGACCGCCCCGGTGGTGGTGATCATGATGTTGGAGGGCTTTACATCTCTGTGGATGATCGGAGGGTCCGCATCGTGGAGGAAGGCCAGGGCACTGCAGAGCTGATCCACGACCGTAAGTTTCTCCCTGTTGCTCCTTCCGCCATCGAGCCATTCCTCAAGGGTCATGCCGTCGATCTTCTCCTCGATGACGTAGAAGCAATCCTCATCGTCGATTATCTCGAAGATCTTAGTGAGGTTAGGGTGCTCGTGATCTTTTAAATAACTGTAAACATTTTTGTCGCCGATGGTGATCCTCTTCATCAAACAAACGCAATCTGAAGCCTCGTTCAGAAGAAGAGTCTGCTCTTTATCCTCGAAATAATGGAGTTTTTTGTAATACGGCGCCAGTTCCATACTCTGATTATAACATGTGAACGAACTATTAATGGGCTATTTTTCGTTGACTTTAAGTCAACCTTGTTTTTCCGTAAAGTCAATAAAATCAAGGCATAGAAGCTGAAAGGGGGAAAAGCACGATGAGATTTTTTATCAGCAAGATCAGTTTGGCATTGTTAGTGGCATTCAGTCTGGTGACCTTCGCATCGTGCAGTCGTGTCCCGGCTGAAAAT
>DNAE01000141.1:2296-3923 GCA_003543635.1 Clostridiales bacterium
ATCCCTCCGTTGACTACGAGTCAACCTTATCAGAGATTCTTGTTTAAAAATTTTATACACAGGGGGTGTAAAAGTATGAAGATCATGAACATGGAGTGCCCATGTTGCGGAGCAAAACTCAATGTGGATGCAGACAGATCTTTGAATTTCTGTGAGTTTTGCGGCAGCCAGATCGCTGTCGAGTCTGCCAGATCGCAGGGTTATGACATGGAGATGGGTAGACAGAAGGCTGCAAGACAGGAAGCTTTAAGTGCTGCTGAAAAGCTTGGAGAACTGAAAGAGCCCTTTATCAATTTGCGTAAATATGATGATGGAGCAAAGAATCTTTCCAAGATGGTAGCAGATCTTGATCGGAAGGAGGCGTCGCTTATCAAGAATAAGACTTTCAACATAGTCAAGACTCCTTTGATCGTCGCTTTGGTTTTTTGGATAATTCTTGGGATGGCTAAGGCTCCGTTTGGCGTGTGGCTGTTATTTGCCCTTATAGCGATCCTTTCGATACCTCTTTCAGGTGTCTTGTACGAGAATAAATGTAAGAGCGTGGCTTCTCAGATCGATCAGCACGAGGGGAACCTTGTAGCCAACATAAAGAAGGTCGAAGAGTATAAGGCTATCATGGATAAGTATCCCGATATCAGAATTCCGGAAAAATATCATAACGAGAGGGCAATAGAGTACATCAGAAACGCCCTTTTGAACAATCAGGCAAGTACTCTGGGTCAGGCAATCGCCATGTGTGATGAGAAGAATGAACGAATGAAGCAGATGGAGCTTCAAGAGAAGCAGATTGCCCTCCAGCAACAGCAGATTGCCGAGCTGCAAGCACTTAAAGCCCAGAATCAGAAGAACCGCAGAAGGAGGTGATTAGTATGACAAGGAAAAATGTGATCTGTCCCTGCTGCGGAGCTGATCTTTTAATCGATGAGAGGAAGCAAAAGGCTCTTTGTAAGAATTGCGGAGGTATAGTAGATCCTGAATCCGAAGTGTCGGAAAATACAAGAGCTAACGAGACATTTATAGAAAAGGTATTACGCTATTCGGGCGGGAAGACGACGCTTATAGTGTTGGCCTCGATTATTCTGGTAGTTTTCCTTTTCGCGGGATTATCGTCTGCTTCTGCCAGAAAAAGAGCTGCCGAGAAAAGAGCGGCAGAAGCAACAGCTACTGAGGCTGAAACCGAGGCCGAAGAAACAGATGAGTCAGAAGAGTCTGTTTCTGAAGACTCCTCCTCCGAGGACGATACGACTTCTGTTGAAGATCAGCTCCTCGGGACATATGTTGGTGCGAACGGAAGTGTACTGATCCTACAGAAAAACGGATCGGCGCAATACTACTACTCAGACTTTGACAGTATGAACTCTCTTAATACCTGGTCGTTTGAAGACGATACACTTGAGATTTATGTGGGATCTTGTCTTTGCACAGTAGTTACGACGATCGAAAGTGGTGATGTTTCTTCCTTTACCCTGGAGGGGAAAGAAGATTTAGATAAGTTGTTATGGGATTCTGAAGAATATGTGAGGGTTGATGACGGTACAAGTACCCTGACGGCTGAGGAATGCGATGCGCTTATCGAAGAAGCAACATGAGATCATAAGACTATCTGCCTTCCCGAAGGGGCAGACCA
>DNAE01000201.1 GCA_003543635.1 Clostridiales bacterium
TATGATATCCGTCAGCATATTATCGTCCGTGGGGTCGAATGTCCTGTCCGTATCAGGGGGAGAATCGAAGAAATCCCTTAAGTCCTCGCAGAATACATTAAAGGAAGATATCTTTTCCGCGATATCGTCCTGATTCACCAATTCCGCTATGGTCTCCAGGGCTTCCGTTATCTTCGATGCACCGTTTATTATGTCCACGATGACATCCGATGCATCGGAACTCATGAACTCCCTGATACCAGTTATCATCCCCGTTTCATCCAGCTGCTCGATCAACTCTTCGATCTGCTCGGAAAAATAGGAGAACAGGATACCGCTGCTCCTATAGGTATAAAACACGGTGACGGCGCTCCTCAGATCATCTTCGTCAAAGGAATTCATGCCGCTTACAACGATGGGAACACCCTCATCGATGCCGTTTTGAGCTAGGACGCTCCTGTAAACGTTGTCATCGAGGCCGTTCATATCGAAGGCATATAATCCGTAGGTCTTTAAAAGCTCCCTGTTATACCTGGCCATAAAGGATTCCATCTGAAGCCTCACGGCGCGTTCATAGGTAAGGCGCCTGTCCAGATCCGCAACAAATGCCACATAGGTGGTCTCAAGAAGGATCAGGGCGGATACGGTAATTGCAAGGAACATGGTACTGACGCCCTTCTTGCTCCTAATCTTCCTCATCGAACATCTCCCCCAGCGTCCCGTATATGATCCTGTAATTCTCGGATATCCCGGTGAGGAAAGTATTAAGGCGCTCGCTTCCCACATCCCTCAAGTCGTAACCGCCCATGTCCTCTTCCCTTATGAGTTCTCCGTTATCCGTATATTGCTCCTGCTCCTCCAGGAGCACCAGGAACTCGTCCCTGATATCCCCGCATATGAGCATGGGGGCGGTTATCAGGAATGTCAGGATGATAAGGACTGTCGAGAATACCACTGCCGTTTCCAAAGTCGATCCCATAGTTCTCCCTCCTTTTTTCCTTGAGTTTAGGTCAAAGGGAGATCCAATTGGACGACAATCGGTTACAAACGGTTACAAACCTTGTCGATTTGTAACATAAAAAAAGCCGCATCCGAAGATGCGGCTTAATATGGAGTCTTTACTTATCTGAGCTTAGCTCCGTAGTTCTTCTCGAGCCTCTCGAGTATCTTATCGTAGGAATCCTTGATGTCGGCATCGGTAAGGGTCTTGTTGTCGTCACGGAATATAAGGGAGACCGCAACGGATTTCATGTTCTCACCGAGCTTCTCACTCTCATAGACGTCGAAGAACTCGACCTCCTTGAGGAGCTTACCGCCCGCAGACCTGATGGTCTTGAGGATCTCACCGACTGCAACGGATCTGTCCACGATGACAGCTATATCCCTGGAGATACCGGGGAACTTGGGAAGCTGCTTATAGACCCTCTCAGTCTTTGATGCGGCGATCAGAGCCTCCGCGTCAAGCTCGAAGAAGACAGCCTTTTCGGGAGCCTCGAAGTTTCCTGCCACGTCGGGGAAGATAACACCCATGACACCGATGCTCTTGCCGTTAACGATAACATTAGCCGTTCTTCCGGGATGGAAGGAAGGATCGTCCGTGCAGGCAGTGAATGTCAGGGATCTGATGCCGAGGACGGCACAGAGCTCCTCGATGATGCCCTTCGTCTCAAAGAACAGCGTCTTGCTGTCGGAGATGGAATTATCGTAATTGAAACCGCAAAGTGTCTGTCTCTCGTAGGGGAGGTTATTGATATTCTCGTCGGGAATATAGACATAGGCCAGCTCGAATACCTTGGCATTGGTAACTCCGCGGTTGGAGTTTCTGGAAGCGATACGGAGCATGGAAGGAAGCATTGTCGTTCTCATGACGGCCGTGTCGTCGCCCAAAGGATTACTTATCTTGACCTGGTTTCTCAAGCTCGAATCCTCGGGAAGGTTGAGCTTATCGAGATCAGAAGGGCTCTCGAAGGAATAGGTGATAGCCTCGTAGAAGCCGCAGGAAACAAGGGTATTCCTGATTTTCTCAGCGGCGTTCTGCTCGCGGGTCCTTCCGCCGAGAGTCGTAGCGGAAGCGTTAAGCAGGGTCGCGGGGATGTTGTTATAACCGAAGAATCTAGCAATCTCCTCGGAGATATCAGCCTCGGACTCCAGATCAGGCCTGAATGTGGGAGGTGTGATGATACCGTCCTCCACCTTACACTCCAGCTTGTTAAGGACATCGAGCATGAACTCCTCGGTGGCATCTATACCTAAGAAGGCATTGATCTTGGCGGGACGGAAGGGGATCTTCTTCACTTCCCTCTTCGTGGGATAAACATCGATCAAACCCTTGCTGACCTTACCGCAGCCGAGCAATTCAACGAGCTCGCAGGCACGGTCAAGGGCTCTTAATGCATTCTCGGGATCAAGTCCCTTCTCATATCTTGAGGAAGCCTCGGTGCGCAGTCCGTTGGCAATGGCCGTCTTACGTACGGAAACGCCGTTGAAGGTCGCGGACTCGAAGAGGATGGACTTAGTGGTCTCGAGGACTTCGGAATTCTCACCGCCCATGACACCGGCGATGGCGCAGACCTTCTTCTCATCCGCGATAACGAGGTTACTGCTGTTAAGCTCATGGTCGTTACCGTCAAGGGTCTTGGTCATCTCGCCGTCCTTGGCTGTCCTTACGATGATGTGATTACCCTCAAGGTAATCGAGATCGAAGGCATGCATGGGCTGACCCAGCTCAAGACATACATAATTCGTAATATCAACGATGTTGTTGATGGGCCTCATGCCGGCGGCAAGGAGCCTCTCTGCCATCCAGGCGGGGGAAGGACCGATAACAACATCTTCAACTGTTCTGGAACAGTAACGGTAGCAGAGGTCAGGTGCTTCGATATCAACCTTGGCCACATCGCTCGTATTGAGTGATCCCTCCTGTTTGAGCTTGGGGGAAACGGGTCTGAACTCCTCTCCCATGGTGACAGCCGCCTCTCGGCCGAGCCCCTCGATGGAGAAGCAGTCGGGTCTGTTGGAAGTGATCTCGAAGTCGATGGTGACGATATCGTCAAGGTTTAAGATATCCCTGATATCGGTACCGACTTCAGGAACTTCGGGAAGGAGCCTGAGATCCCAGAGACCGTATACATCGGCACCGGGCTTACCGGCAGCGGCGGCACCCAGCTCATCGCCGGAACAGCACATACCGTTACTCTCCACTCCCCTGATCTTACCCTTCTTGATGGTGATCTCGGGCAATACGGCTCCCACCGCAGCCACGGGGCATATCATACCCACCTCAACATTGGGGGCACCGCAAACGATCTGGACCTCATGTCCCAGCTCGTCCCTGCCCAGGTCCACCTTGAGGATGTGAAGGTGATCGGAATCGGGATGGTCCTCCACCGTCAGGATCTTACCTGCATAAACACCTTCTATCTTAGTATCGATTATTTCCTCAACCTTGGAACCGGAGAGCGTCATGGCATCCGCCAGTTCCTTTGGAGTAACCTTTATATCCGTAAAATCTTTAAGCCAACCTATGGGTGCTTTCATTATCTCGTACCTCCCTCATCACTTGAACTGCTTAAGGAAACGTACATCGTTCTCGTAAAGGAGACGGATGTCGTCGATTCCGTAGCGTCCCATTGCAGTCCTCTCAACTCCGATACCGAAGGCGAAACCGCTGTATTCCTCGGAGTCGATGCCGCAATTCTCAAGTACCTCGGGATGTACCATACCGGCACCAAGTACTTCGATCCAACCTTCGCCCTTGCAGACTCTGCAGCCCTTACCGCCGCAGGACCAACATGTAAGGTCTACCTCTACGGAAGGCTCCGTGAAGGGGAAATGGTGCGGGCGGAGTCTGATCTCCGTATTCTCGCCGAAGAGCTTCTTGGCGAAAAGCTTAAGGGAACCTACCAGGTCACCCATGGTAACGCCCTTATCCACCACAAGGCCCTCGATCTGATGGAAGACGGGGGAATGGGTGCTGTCAAGGGTATCCTGCCTGTAAACCTTACCGGGGCAGATGACCTTGATCGGGGGCTTCTTATTCTCCATGATCCTGATCTGCATGGGAGATGTCTGGGTACGGAGGAGGATACTGTCACTTATATAGAAAGTATCCTGTGTATCCCTGGCGGGATGTCCCTTGGGAAGTCTCAAGAGCTCGAAATTGTACTTATCGTACTCCACCTCGGGGCCTTCGCCGATGCTGTAGCCGAGACCCAGGAATATATCGCAGATCTCGTTGATGGCCATATTAAGGGGATGTCTTGCGCCGCTTCCCTCAAACTTGGAAGGAAGTGTAACGTCTATGACCTCCCTCTTGAGCTTATAGGCGCTCTCCATGTCTTTTATCTTCTTGGAATAATCCTCAAAGGCGGCTTCCATCTTGGCACGTACTTCGTTTACCATCTGTCCTGCAGCCGGACGCTCCTCGGGTGTCAGGTTTCCCATTCCGCGCAAAACGCCGGTGAGCTTACCTTTCTTACCGAAGTATTCAACTCTTAAAGCTTCTATTTCCTTGGAATTCGTAAGCTTCTTTATCTTCTCTTCAAATTCCGCACGGGTATTCATAAGAGATTCTCTTAAGTCACTCATACCCATAACCTCCGTATCAGTTTTTAACTAATAAAATATAACACAAGAGGCCTGATATTAAAAGTTTTACGTTAAAAAGAGATAGGGATTTGTCTTTTTCTCCGTATCAAGGGTGGTGGAAGGTCCGTGACCGGGATAGATCTTAAGATCTTCCGATATGGAGGAGATCTTGGAAAGGGACTGTTTCATATCAAAGGCGCTGCCCAGGGGAAGATCCGTCCTGCCGATGGAGGACCGGAACAGCATATCCCCCGTAAACATTACGTTCTCGGTGTCTTTAAAGATATAGCACACCTCTCCGGGGCTGTGGCCCGGGGTATGAAGGACACTGATCTTCGTGTCCCCTATGATCCTTCCGTCACAGGACGCGGCATCCTCGGTATCGATATCAAAGGACAAGGGAGCCCACATATCGGAAGAACAGTTAAGATCCGGGTCTTTAAGGAGCTTAACATCTTCCCTGTGGATCATTACGGGAGCCTCTGGATATAAAGATACCCACTTATAAAGGCAGAAAATATGGTCAAAATGGCCGTGGGTCACAAAAATGCCCTTAAGTTCCTTATCCTTTAAGGCGGCGCGGGCAGGATCCACCGACGGATCCACGATAAAAAAGTAACGGTCGAATTCCACCGTATACATATTGGATCCCAGGGGACCCTCCGGGAAAGTCTTGATCAGCACGGAAGATCAGACAACGCTTTCCTTAAGCCACAAACGCCAGTCGAAGTCTCCTCTGTCTATGGCGAGGATCAGCGTCTCAGCGGTGGCAAGGTTCGTTGCATAGGGGATATTGTTGTAATCGCAAACGTTAAGGAGCTCCGATGCATCCTTGAGTTGCTGCTCTCCCCTGCCGTCACGAAGATAGATAACACAGTCGATCTCATTGAACTGGGCCCTCCTTGCGAGCTGCTCGACGCCGCTGGAATAGTCAACGGAAAGACCGGACACCTCGATATCGACGGCGGCCTTGAGATACTTAGCCGTGTTATATACGGAGATGAGTTGATGCTTCATAAGGAGCGTCTTATAAGCAATACAGAAATTGACGAGCAATTCATTCTTACGGTTGTCGGCCATGAGAACAATCTTCATAAATGCGCCCCTTTATACATAGATTCATATATTATTTTAGTAAAAATGTCTTTTCTAATCAATTGAGAATTGCATAAACTAATGAGAAAAAAACTGATTTTTTGCCAAACAGGTCAATCCTCATTGTCATCATCGTTTACGACTTCAGGTGTGGGAACGGGCGTGGGGATAAAAAGATCCACGTCATCTCCTATCATGGGATATGTCTCGGGAACGTATTCCGCATAGCTCTCGGGAACTCCGAAATACGAAGCCAGAAGGGCTCTGGCGATGATCGCGGTGGACTTACCCCACTCTCCCCTCTCAACAACAAGGGCGATGGCGACCTCAGGGTCATCTGCGGGGGCATAACATACGAAAAGTCCGTTGGAATACTCCTTATGGCTCTCCTCATATCCCGTCTCGGCGGTACCGGTCTTACAGGCCACCGCTATGGGGAAATCGTAGAAAGTCTCCTGGGCGGTACCCTCCCACATGCTGGTACCCGTAACAACGCACCTCATGGCAAATCTTACGGCCTCGATATTCTCCTCGTCAATTCCGAGGGGAGTAGCAGGCTTTTGGCCCTCATAGAGGATGGATCCGTCCGCGGCCACCACATTCTCCACCACATAGGGGGTGACGAGTTCATTGGTGGCAATGGCTGCGGTATATCTGCAGAGCTGCATGATGGTAAAACAGTTATCGAACTGACCGATGGCGGACTGGGCGGTATCGGCCGGGAACCAGGTCCTGTCGTATTCACTCTCCCTCAGAAGCCTCTTCATCTCTCGGGAAGCCCTGATGCCGCATATCTCACCGGGAAGGTCGATACCCGTATATTCGCCGAGTCCGAGCCTCTCACCCATGGCATCGATATTATCGATACCCGTGTCTACGCCGAGTCTCATGAAGTAGATATTGCAGGAGGTCGCCATGGCGGAGTTAAGATCCAGTGTTCCGTGTCCGCCCTCAGCGAACTCCAGGCACTTGAACTCCCAACCGCCGATATCTATGGGGCTCTCGCATCTTATATAGTCGGATCCCGGGAAGATAACTCCCTGTTCAAGGCCCGCAAGGGCGGTACACATCTTAAAGGTGGAACCCGGGGCATACTGAGACATTATCGCCCTGTTCCAAAGGGGCATGTCCTCGGAGGTTATATCCTCGTATTCACCGATACCCAGATAGTATTCCAGCTGCTCCTGGGCCTGCTTGTCACCGTACATGGAAAGGACAAAGTCGTTGGGATCGAAGTTGGGATAAGAGCCCATGGCTATAACGGCTCCCGTGTCCACGTTCATCATGACGAAGGCGCCGGCATTAGCAGTCTTATAACCGGTTCCCTTAAGCTGCTCGGCGATCTCGGCATCCTGGATATACTGCTTCATTGCCTCGATACCGACCCTCTGAAGGTCCGAGTCGATGGTCAGGTTGACAGTTGCTCCCGGTACCGCGTCAACGCCGTAGTCCGAGGGGAAGAAAAGACCGTCCTCCTGCTCTTCAGTCCAGATATTATAGGAGGAAATACCCGACTGACCGTGGAGATATCTCTCCATCTGGGACTCGACGCCGGACTGTCCTATAAGGTCATCATTGCTGTATCCGTAAGGCTGAAGGGTCGCCAAGGTCTCCTGGGAGATCCTTCCCACATAGCCGACCACATGGCAGGAGAGCTGAGCCAGGGGCGTATATACCCTTCTGTAGTCAACTCCGCTCAAGATACCCATGTATCTGTAATTCTGTTCCGTGAGATATGTGATGAGCTCATCGGGAACATCCGTGGCAAGTTCGATGGGAGTGCCCGTTACAAAGGACCAGTTATCCTGGAAGATCTGATAACGGAGCCTTATGATCCTGTAGGCCTCGTCCTCCGTATAGTTGGGGTCTATCTTAAAAAGATCCCTTAAATAAAGGAAGAATACCTGGGGATCCGTCTTGACGTAATCATCGGAGAAGGTTACGATAACGCCCTCCGTATAATCCTGAAGATCGAACAGGTTATGGTTGGTCTGCCAAAGCCTGATATCCTCTTCACTCTTATTGAACCTGAAGGGTGCAACGGCGAAGTATTCATCAAGGTCAGCCGTGGTGATGCAATTATAGTCGTCAAACAGATAGCTGAGCTCCAGGAGCATGGCATTGAGATCGTCATCCTCCATAAAGGCGTTGGCGATCATTATCGTGTTCACGGATTCCGCCGTGGCAAGGGTCACACCGTTGCAGTCCAGGATATCTCCCCTGGGAGCATTGACCGTATATTGCCTCTGCATACCTTCCGAAGCGGCGGAGATCGTCCTCTGATAACCGGAGAACTGGAGCTTCGCCGTCATAACGAGGATGATCGCACCGATGATACAGAATACGGCTCCCATGACAAAGTACCTGTCAGTAACGGCGGCAAAGAAACGTCTTCTGAAGGAATCGTTCTCCTGTTTTTCCCTTCTTGTGGAAGGATCCAGGTTCAGATCTGAAGCCATAGACGGTCATCCTCCTTTCCTTCATCTATCAGAGCGGGATTGACGCCCTTTCTGTAGGGTCCGGCAAACTTAAACAGCAGTATTATCGGTATCGCAGCCAAAAGGTTTAAGGCGATCTGGGGAAGCAGGGATCCCAGAAGGATATCACCTATCGTAAGGTTATATGCGGTCTTAAGGATAGCCTTGTGCCATATGAAGATTATCAAGTGTCCCGCGATCTTATAAACTGCGGTATAAAATGCAACGGCCGCAAAGGCAAACAGGGTATTCCTCTTCATCTTAAGGGTGAAGAAGGAAGATCCGATGACTCCCCCCGCAAAGAGCACCAGAAGGCCCAGTCCGCAGGTTACCACCGGAGTACCGTCAATTGCCGTAATGGAGGGGCTTGCGAAGAAATCCCTTAAGACACCCATGAAGATACCCACCAGTGCTCCGTCCTTAAAACCGAAAAGATAGCCCGCAAGCACGGTAAAGACCAGCATCAGGTCGGCTACCTGACCGCCGAAGGAGAGCACATAAGGGAATGTGACCTGAAAGGAAGCGGTCAGCATGATAAAGACGATATAGAATATGATCTTCCTGGCCGTCTGGATCTTAGACATC
>DNAE01000022.1 GCA_003543635.1 Clostridiales bacterium
GCCCCTTTGCTCAAGCTTGCCTCTCGCAAAGTGCTTGTTAATAATAATCCGAGAGTGGGGTCTTGTCAAGCAATTTTTTCGACTTTTTTTGAAAAAGTTTTTCGAGTAGGTTTTCGGGTCAAAATGAACAAATCATCACTTAATAGGTTATATATATATTAACAAGTTAATAATAAGAATTTCCTTTAAAACCCGAGGCAGATTTGGTATTATTTTTTTGCAGTATCGTTTTCTTTACGGCAACGATTTGCTTTTGATCATACATTTTATATTAGGGGGTTATTCCTATGAGCAACACTAAAGGTTCAAAGATCTGCGTTGTAGGTGCAGGTGCAGTTGGTGCAACCATCACATTCGCTCTTACATTCCAGCAGCTCGCATCAGAGATCGTTCTTATCGACGTTAACAAGGATAAGGCACAGGGTGAGGTTTTGGATATCGGTCACGGTCTTCCCTTCCTCGGCCAGATGGACATCCACGCCGGTGACTACGACGAGATCAAGGATGCTGATGTTATCATCGTAACAGCCGGTATCCCCAGAAAAGAAGGCGAGACAAGAATGGATCTTGCAGCTAAGAACGTTAAGCTTGCCAAGATCATCACAGACAGCATCATGAAGTACTATAACAAGGGTGTTATCCTCGTAGTTTCCAACCCCTGTGATGTTGTTACATATAAGATCGCTCAGTGGTCCGGACTTCCTTCCTCCAAGGTCATCGGTTCCGGTACAAACCTTGACTCCGCTCGTTTCAGATATCTCCTTGGCAAGCACCTCGGCGGCATCGACATCCGCAACGTTCACGGCTATATGCTCGGTGAGCACGGTGAGACACAGTTCCCTGCATGGTCCATGACACACATCGCAGGTGTTCAGGTTGACGAGTATGCACGTATCACAGGCAAGTCCCTCACAGATGCTGAGAAGGCTGAGATCGCTGAGAAGACTAAGAAGTCCGGCGCAGAGATCATCAAGCTCAAGGGTGCTACATACAATGGTATCGCAGTTTCTGCTACAACACTTGTAAGATCCATCCTCACGGACGAGCACACGATCCGTACTTGCGGTACAGTTCTTAACGGCGAGTTCGGTATCAAGGACATCGTTCTCAACGTACCCGTTTCCATCGGTAAGGAAGGTATCGAGAGAATCATCGAGGCTCCCCTTACGGCAGCTGAGATGGAGCTCCTTAAGAAGTCCGAGGCTAACGTTCGCGCAGTACTCGACAGCGTTAAGGATATCTGATATCCGATCACATAACCACCATCAAGGGACCGCATCACTGCGGTCCCTTTTTCGTGCGATCGGTAATTAAAACGGGGCACGTTTTACATTTGCGGGATGCAAAAAGGAGCCCCCTGTCGGCGGCTCCTTCTTATCTATATAGATACTTATATCAGACTGTCTATCTTACCGTTATAGGGACGGGCCTTCCTTCTTCTGCGCTTCCTGGAGGAATTCTTCGATATCCTTACGATAAGGACGATGACGCAGATGAGGATCAGGAGGCAGAGAACTCCAACGATCGCGGAGACGGTCTTATTGAGATATACAAACTTTCCAAGCTCCGTGTTAAGGATCTTCTGCTTATAGTATTCCTTCGTACCGGGTTCAGGTGTGGGAGCGGGGGTCTGATCGGGCTTGGATTCATTATCGCTTCCGGTCTCCTCCGTATCCTCCGGGACATCCCCGGTATCTTCGTCGATTACGCCCTCTGAATCATCCGCCTCTTCTTCCGCCTCCAAAGCTGCCTCCGGCATATATGCAACGTCCAGGGTATCTCCGGGGACGAGGAGCGGATCGTATTCGGGCCTCTCATCGAAGTTATAGTTGAATCTCTGGTAGTCGCCCACGGTACCGGGGATCATGGTGACGGGTTCACTCTCCCAACAGGCCAGGTTTCCGTATGCCACAACGGAAGCCACATACTTATCCCTCATGGAATAGAAGTCAGAGGGGATGCCGCAGATGGAGACCATCAGCTCATGTCCGTTCTCGTTGACGCAATAGGAGGTTACTCCCGTTCCCGCTGCGGATGTGGTACCGGTCTTACCTCCCACATAGGCGGTAAGATGGGAGTCCTCTCCCTCGGCAGTCTTGGCCGCAAGCCAGGGATCAAAAAGGATCGAATTGGTGTTCTTCACCGTGGACCATCCGTCTTCGGTATGCATATTAGTTGCCTTGAAGATATGGCTGGGGGAATTGATGACCGTACAGAAATCGGGATTCTCCACCGCTTTGCCCATGATCAGGGCAAGGTCACTTGCCGTCGTATAGTGGTCGTCGTGGTGAAGACCGTTGGGGTTCATGAAGTGGGTCGCCGTACATCCGATGTTCTCGGCACGGAGGTTCATGAGCTCAACGAAGGCCGATATCTTATAGCTCTCCTTTATCTCCTCTTCGGATACTCCGAGTTGTTCCTCGAAGAAGGATGCATCGATACCGTCCGGGCCGACCTCTCCGCCGCCTGCGGGGTATTTCTCGTAGATGGCATCCACCACTCCCTCGGCCACCACGTTGGCGGCGTCGTTACCCGAAGGGAGCATCATGCCGTAAAGAAGTTCCGAGAACTCCACCTCCTCATCCACAATGAGATACATCAATGTGGAATCGGACGTGACGTTGTCGATGGCGTTCTGGGACACCGTCAACACGTCATCGAGTTCCAGGTAGTCGAGTCCCAGCTGGGCCGTCATGATCTTCGTCATGGAAGCGGGGTATACCCTGTCATGGGAATTCTTCCCGATGACCTCCGAGCCGGTCGTCTTGTCGTATACGCAATAGGAGGAGCAGTTGAGCTCATCCAGCGAAGGGATCTGGATATCGGGCTGACCGATATCCGCTCTTACACCGCTACTAAGCAGGGGAAGAACGATAATGCCCGTTAGCAGGCAGGATAATGTCTTTATCAGACGATTATTCATCAGTTTCCTCACTTATATTGTTATCTTCCGTCTTGACCTCTTCCTCGGCGGGAAGCTCTTCCTCTTCCTCGTGGTATGTGATCGCAAAGTCTACAACGGCGGAACCGGAGGCTCTCATGAGCCTTACGCCGGACGTGGCTCTGGAAAGAGTAGGGATCTCCTCGGCGGACACTCTGATTATGACGCCCTGGTCGGTGATGATCATGAGGTCGTTATCGTTGTTTACCAGAGTACAACCGATGAGCTCGCCCGTCTTCTCGGTGATCTTATAGGTGATAAGACCCTTACCGCCTCTGTTCTGGGCTCTGTAGTCGTCAACGGTACTTCTCTTTCCGTATCCCTTCTTGGAGATGACGAGAAGCTCGCCGCCCTCCTCAACGGGTACCATTCCGACGATCCTGTCTTCACCGCTGAGGTTCATACCCTTAACACCCGACGTGTTTCTTCCGGTCTCCCTTACGTCGTCGGAGTTGAATCTTATGGCCTTACCTGAGGAAGATACCAGGATTATCTCCTGACCTTCTCTCGTTAAGGCAACATCCACGACCTTATCGTTATCCCTGATGTTCACGGCGATAAGACCGTTCTTGTTGATGTTCTTATAGGAGGACAGGGGAGTCCTCTTGACGATACCGTTCCTGGTGGCGATGGTGAGATACATATTCTCGTCATCGAATCCGTCCACGGGGATGATGTTCCTGATCTTCTCATCCTCCATAAGGTTAAGGAGGTTAACAAGAGCGGTACCCCTCGAGGATCTCGATATGGTCTCGGGGATCTTATAGCCCTTGATCTTGAACACCCTTCCGGTATTGGTAAAGCACATGAGGAACTTATGGGTCGTGGTGGTCATTATCTTCTCCACGTAGTCCTCTTCCCTGGTGCTCTGGGCGGAGATACCTCTGCCGCCTCTGTGCTGCTGCTTGT
>DNAE01000190.1 GCA_003543635.1 Clostridiales bacterium
ATGACCACTTCGATACGTCTCCGTAAGCACGGATTATTGTATATAATATCGACTGAAATTTCAAGAAGATGTATAATCGACGGGAGTAACGAAAGGGAGGGGCTTATGTACCTCAACAGATTGAAGATGGAATCGCTTTTGGCGATATGTAATCTCGTCTTTGCCATAACGGGTTTTATAGCGGTCGTTGATATCCTTTTTATGATGTTCCTCTTGATATTGCAGGACATGGTGCTTTTTATCTTCTTCGTATTTCTGTTGCCGATCTTTTTGATCTTATCCGGTATCTTTGCCATTGCCTGGTTCTCTAAGATGAGGCTCTACAGGGCCGATAAGTATAACAGGATATTTGAGGAAGACCACGACGGCGTCATCCCCTACGAGGCCCTTGCTTCTCTTACCGGGTTTAACATCAACAGGGTGAAGAAGGACATAAGGAGCCTTACCGGAAGGAAAATATTCAAGAACATAACCTTTGACAGAAAAGGCGTAAGGATCGTCATGAAGGCGGACACGGAAACGGACTTCATAACCGTGGACTGCCCCACCTGTAACGCACCCGTTAAGATGAGAGTGGGCGGCGGAGCCAGGTGCGATCACTGCGGAACATATATGAGATCGGAGATCAAGGATGTACATTAACAGGAAGAGGGCCAGTGTTTCCATATGTATCTGGTCGGCGATATTCGTTCCGGCTTTTACGATGCTCTTTGCGGTGATAGGAACTGCCGTTGAATACGGCGAGATCTATGATTTCCCCGTTCTGTTCACCCTGGGTGTTATCTGCGTCGTCCTCATCTTCTTCTATGTGAGGACGTTGGTGTATCAGATGCGGATCGCAGCCATGGAAAAGGTGTTCCAGAACGACGAGGATGGTGTCGTGCCCGCGGATGAGCTGGCGAAGTACCTCAACATATCTGAGGCTAAGCTCAGACGCATCCGTATCTACGGAGAGCGCAAGAGGCTCCTCATAAACTGTGTCTTCGATGCCGAGAATAACAGATACGTACTGACTGACAGATACGATCAGGAGAAGGCCGTGGGAACCAAGCCCTTCGTGGGAATGAGCTGCCCCGGATGTGCCGCACCCCTTAAGATCCGTGCGGGTTCCACGGGCACATGCCCCTTCTGCGGCAGGGATGTGACGGCCCCCGACATAGTCGTCGAGGAACACTTGCCTTAAAAAGATAAATCAAGTATAATGTCTTTCGCTACGGATGATTAGCTCAGCTGGTTAGAGTACCTGCTTGACGTGCAGGGGGTCACAGATTCGAATTCTGTATCATCCACCACAGGAAGCCCGAAGCCTTTTGGCGGCGGGCTTTTTTTCGTTCAAAGATCAGGAAAGGGGAGTGTAGCCGCACTGTGAAATGAGGTCGGATCCCTCCTCGGAGAGCAAAAAGTCCACTATGAGCTCCACGTTCGGGTTGGTGTTGTCCTTCCTGTAGACCACGTAGAAGGAGGCCGTCAGGGGATAGGATCCGTTCCTTATGTTCTCTTCGCTCGGGGAAACGCCGTCAACGTCCAGCATCCTTACGTTGTCGTTGGCGACCATGCCGGAAAGATAGTAACGGAAGGAATAACCGATGGCACCGCCGAAGATGGTCATGGGATCTCTCGGAGCGATCTCCTTGTCCCCCATGAACTTCTCCATCATGGTCTGGGACCCGCTCCCCGCGATCCTCGTCAGGGGATCGATGATCCTGTCGGGACCGCCCACCTCACTCCAGTTTGTGATCTCACCCGAATAGATATCCCTTATCTCGTCGCAGGTAAGGCCCGTCACCGGGTTATCCTTATTCACGAAAAACACAAAGGCCTCAAGCCCCACGGGAACGATCTCCAGCTCCACGCCCTGTTCCTTCGCATAGGCCAGCTGTTCCTCGGAGGGGTAGGCTGTGAAGAAGAGGTCCGCATCACCGTCCACCACTGCATTGAATCCTCTTATGGTGTTGCGGTAACGCATGGCGCTGCCCTCGGCGAAGTTCTCGCCGTATTCGTTATCGTCCGAGAAGGTGCCGCCCTCGTAGGTGACGCAGCCCTCGGGATAGATGTTGTCGATCACGGAGGCGTAGACCGGGACAAGGGCGGCGGCACCGTCAAGCACCGGCAGGTCGCCCTCCAGCTTAAGATCCGTATCCACCTTTGCCAGGGATGAGCCCTCCTCGAAGGGAAGGTAAGAGGAGACGTCTATCATATGAAGCCTGGTGGCACCGGAGAAGTTCCCGGAACAGCGCCTGGTTATAAGGAACCAGGTGGCGAAGTTTATCCCGAAGAAGAACAGGAGGACCACCGATACGGCAAGGATCTTTTTCCCTCTCATCACCACACCTCGCTTGCCACGTATGCGATTATGGACGACCTCTCGTAGGCATAGGCCGCATAAGCCATATGCCCCGCGGTGATGAGGGTCAGCAGGATCAATAATATGAAGAAGTTCCTGATGAAGTGTTTATCGTTCATGTTACATCTGCCTGAACATGGTCTTCGAGATGATGAACATGATCAATGCTAATCCGCCTATCCACATGAGAATACCGCCGATGGTGCCCATGGCCAGGACCAAGCCGTTAAGTTTGGAGGTATTCCTGTTCTCTTTTTTCTTTTCCTTCAGGTATAAGGCCAGCAGAACGAAGAAAGCCACGATCAGCAAGGCAATGCCGATATAAAACAACCATCTGATATCATGTGTGAACATGATCACACCTCCAAGTGTAATATTACACCAATTGTAACTATTTTGAGTATTAATTGCAAGGGTATAAATGTTATAATGACCATATGTAAAAAAGGAGGGAACAATATGAGTGATCTTGATAAAGAAATCCTGAAGGATGAAAACAAAATAGAAGAAGCAGCAACAGAGGCTGTTGAGAAGGTGGCAGAGCCCGTCGTTGAGCCTGTGGTTGAGAAAGTTGCCGAGGCAGCTGCTCCCGTTGCTGAAGCAACACCCGTTGTGGAGCCTGTAGTTCCGGTAACTCCCGTGGTCCCTGTGGTCCCCGTAACACCCGAGCCTTCGGCCGCACCTGTACAGGCAGCTCCCGTAGCTCCCAATCCCGCTGATCTCAAGAAGCAGCAGAAGGCAGAGCAGAAGGCCGCTAAGCAGGCAGCCAAGAAGGAAGCAAAGAAGCAGAAGAAGATGGAGAAGCTCTCCGCTTTGCAGGATAAGATCGATGCCTGCCCCAGAGAGTATAAGCCCGTATCCACATCCAAGTATTTCTGGTTCGGCGTTCTCTCCTTCCTCCCCGTGATCGGCTTGCTCTTCACGCTCATCACATCCATCGTACCCAGGAACAGGAACGTTAAGAACTTTGAGAGGGCTATCCTTGTTTACTACATCATCGGAATAATCCTCGCCCTTATCGCTGCCATCGTCTTCGGATTCTTCTTCCCCGACATCGCAGGCGACCTTGCCCTTGCAGGTGAGTACTTCCTGTCCGATATCCTGGCAGCCTTCGGTCTTTGATCTGAAGCTTAAGACTTGAATCTAAAGCGGTCTCTCGGGAGACCGCTTTTCTTTTGCTTCATTCTTGCCGGCAGCCGTACCACCTGTGGTAAGTTCCATGGCAAGAATCAGCTGTATTTATCGATTAAAGCGCAGAGTCAA
>DNAE01000171.1 GCA_003543635.1 Clostridiales bacterium
TCGGCGACCATGCGGTCAATATTGCGGATCTCGCCCATAAGATGTCGGAATCAAGTACGAGTTTCTCCAATGCAGCCAATAAGGAGATCATTGTCGTTTATAATCTTATCGGCAATATAATCGACCTTGCCGAGAGGTCCTTCAAGAAGAGGGACGGGGAGTCGGCAATGAAGATCGAACCCCTTGTGCGCGTTGCTTCCGAGCTTATCACACAGCTTCGTAAGAACCACTTCAACAGAATGAGTAACGGCCGGTGTAACATAATGGCTGATGCCATATTCTCCAACCTCATGGTGGAGATAAAGAGGATCACCAGCGTATGTTCCAATATAGGGATCGCCACCATGGTCAGGATCCGTCCCGAACTTGCAGATCACGAGCACCTCTACTACGAATCACTGCAAAAGGGCGGAGATGAGGAGTTCGATAAGCTCTTTAATAAGACCCATGATCTCTATTTCGGTCAGCTGGATCCGGATGACGGTCAGATAAGGCTCAATCTTTCCGTAGAGGGAGCAGATAAGAAATGATGGATGACAGGCTTAAGAAACAGCTTGATTTCTGTCTGGAGATAGACAAGGAGAAGAATGTCTTCAGAAGGACGCACTTATCCTCCCACGGCAGAAATGAGAATGATGCCGAACACGCCTGGCACATGGCCGCCATGGCTTATATCCTAAAGGAATACTCCAACGAGGATATCGATATCTCAAGGGTCATGATCCTTTGCATCATCCACGATATGGTGGAGATCTATGCCGGAGATACATACGCATATGACGAAGAGGGTAAGCTAACCCAGAAGCAAAGGGAGGAAGAGGCTAAGATCAAGCTCTTTTCCATGCTCCCCGATGATCAGCGCGACGAGATGACGGCCCTTTTCGAGGAATTCGAAGAGCAGAAGACCCCCGAGGCGAAGTTTGCCCGGGCCATGGATAATCTCCAGCCCCTCCTTTTAAATAACAGTAACGGCGGCGGGGACTGGAAGGAACATAATGTCACCTCCGATAAGGTCTATAAGCGTCAGGAGCAGACAAAGGCCGGTTCGGAGAAGCTCTATGAGATCACGGACGCCATAATTAAGGAAAACATCAAAAGAGGCAGTCTTCTTGAGTAAGAACGATACGAGAAAGGGAGTATTCTTTATCCTTCTAGCGGCACTGGGTTTCTCTCTGATGACTTTCTTCGTTAATCTTTCCGGAGATCTTCCCACCATGCAGAAGGCTTTTTTCAGGAATGCCATAGCATTGATCTTTTCTTCCGTGCTTCTTTTAAGGTCCCGGGATAACCTTAATCTTCCGGGTAAAGACGTACCCTTTCTTCTTTTAAGGTGTATCTTCGGTACCACGGGCCTTATCGCCAACTTCTACGCCATCGATAAGATCGGTCTTGCCGATTCCAATATGCTCAACAAGCTGTCGCCGTTCTTTGCGATCCTCATATCCATACCGATCCTCAAGGAGAAACCAAAAGCCTTCGATATCATCACGACGGTCGTGGCTTTCCTGGGGTCACTTCTGATAATAAAACCCGGGGCTTCATTTAACAGTTTTCCCGCATTGGTAGGGCTTTACGGCGGATTCGGCGCGGGTACCGCCTATGTATTCGTAAGGAAGATAACGGCCGATGGGGTGAGACCGCCCCTGATAGTATTCTGTTTCAGTCTGTTCTCGTCCCTCGTGACCTTTCCGTTCCTTGTTCTTTCCTATACTCCCATGGACCCGAAGCAGCTCTTATGCCTTTTGATGGCGGGGCTTTCCGCGACCCTGGGACAGTTTTCCATAACCACGGCTTATAAGTACGCCCCCGCCAAGGAGATATCGGTATTCGATTATGTACAGGTGCTCTTTGCGGTGGTCCTGGGGTTCCTGTTCCTGGGTCAGATCCCCGACAGATACAGTATTATCGGGTATGTGGTCATCATTGGAACGGCTTTATTCAGATGGCATGTTACAAATAAGAAGGAACAGATTATTAGTGCCCCTTAGTATGATATAATCTATAAGTTAAAAAAGAAATAAAGGGAGAGTCTTTCTATGCAGGTAAGAAGAGTTCTGTCAGAGAAGAAAGAAGCATTCGCAGTCGAGGCAAAGGGTATATTAAGCGACATATCCGCAGATCTTGACATCAAGACCGTTGACAAGGTCCGTGTTATCAACAGATATGATATTTCCGGTATAACCGATGAAGAATATGAGAAGGCTAAGAAAGTAGTCTTTTCCGAGCCCCCGGTAGATGATGTTTACGATGAGGATGTCGATCTTAAAGATCCCTGCTATGTCCTTATCATCGAAGCACTTCCCGGTCAGTACGACCAGAGGGCTGATTCCGCTGCCCAGTGCGTCCAGTTCCTTACACAGAAGGAAAGACCCCTTGTAAAGACGGCAAAGATCGTAGCTTTCTACGGTTCCCTCACGGATGACCAGAAGAAGAAGGTCTCCGACTATCTCATCAATCCCGTGGAGTGCCGCGAGGCCTCTCCCGCAAAGCCCGAGACCCTTGAGGATGTTTACGATATCCCCACCGAGGTCGAGACTTTGGACGGATTCATCGACATGGACGAAAAGGCTCTTTATGCTCTCCGGGCATCCCTCGGTCTTGCCATGAGCGACGCGGATATACTCTTCACCCAGGAGCATTTCAAGAAGGAGGGAAGAAATCCCACCATCACCGAGATAAGGGTACTCGATACATACTGGTCCGACCACTGCCG
>DNAE01000079.1 GCA_003543635.1 Clostridiales bacterium
CCAAGATGTTATCCAACTTCGTTCCTCCCTACGATGCGACGGTGATCAAGAAGATCAAGGAAGCCGGAATGATAATAATCGGTAAGACCAACATGGACGAATTCGCCATGGGATCCACCACCGAGACCAGCTTTTTCGGTCCCACATTGAATCCCAGGGGAGAGGACAGGGTACCCGGAGGTTCCTCCGGCGGATCCGCAGCGGCAGTTGCCTGCGACCAGGCATATCTCACCCTCGGTTCCGACACGGGCGGATCCATCAGACAGCCCGCATCGTTCTGCGGCGTAACGGGACTTAAGCCCACCTACGGTACCGTGTCCAGATACGGACTCGTTGCCTTTGCGTCCTCTCTGGACCAGATCGGACCCATAGGAAGGGACGTCATGGACGTAGCTTCCCTCTATAACATCATCTGCGGCATTGACGAGAAGGATCAGACCTCCACCGAGACGAAGCCCGTGGATCTTAAGAAGATCGAGGAGTTCGATATCAAGGGCTTGAGGATCGGTCTTCCCGAACAGTACTTCGGCGACGGCATCGACAAGGATGTCAGGGACAGGGTCATCGAGGCAGTCAAGTTCTTCGAGGACCGGGGCGCCATAGTAAAGACGTTTCCCATGCCCATCGTGGACTTTGCCATCCCCACCTACTACATAATCGCCTGCGCCGAGGCCTGCTCCAATCTTTCCAGATACGACGGTATCAAGTACGGCTATTCCCCCGAGGGAGTGGACGACCTCATGGAGCTCTATATCAGATCCAGGTCCGAGGGATTCGGAATGGAGGTCAAGAGAAGGATCATGCTCGGAAACTTCGTTCTTTCCTCCGGATACTACGATGCTTACTACAACAAGGCCCTCCAGGCGAAGGCCTTGATCAAGGATGCCTTCGACAAGGCCTTTGAGAGATACGATGTGGTGATCGGACCTGTTGCTCCCACCACGGCACTTAAGGCGGGGGAGAGCCTTTCCGATCCCCTCAAGATGTACCTGGGCGATATCTGCACGGTACTCATCAACATCGTGGGACTGCCCGCGATCTCCGTTCCCTGCGGCGACGATTCCCGGGGCCTGCCCGTGGGCATGCAGATCATCGGAAAGCACTATTCCGAGGAGCTTCTGCTCTCCGTTGCGGGTGCATTCCAGAAAGAGACTGACTACCACTTAAGGAGGAGATCCTAAAATGGCGGATTACGAGATGGTAATAGGACTTGAGGTCCATTGCGAATTATCAACGAAGTCAAAGATATTCTGCGGCTGTTCCACCAAGTTCGGAGGAGAGCCCAATACCCATGTATGCGAGATCTGTTCCGGTATGCCCGGCACCCTTCCCACCCTCAATAAGAGAGTGGTGGAGTTTGCGGTAAAGGCGGGAACGGCCCTCAACTGCGAGATCACCAGGAACAACAAGTTCGACAGAAAGAACTACTTTTATCCCGATCTTCCCAAGGCATATCAGGTATCCCAGCTCTATTTCCCCATCTGCCGCAACGGCAAGGTGGAGATAAAGACCTCCGCGGGAACAAAGTATATCGGCATCCATGAGATCCACATGGAGGAGGATGCCGGAAAGCTGGTCCACGACCCCTTCACGGAGAAGACCATGGTGGACTACAACAGATGCGGCGTACCCTTGATCGAGATCGTATCGGAGCCTGACTTCAGGAGCGCCGAGGAGGTAACGGCATACCTCGAGAAGATCCGCGACACGCTGCAGTATCTGGGAGTATCCGACTGCAAGATGCAGGAGGGTTCCATGAGAGCCGATGTCAACCTCTCCGTAAGACCCGTGGGTCAGGAGGAGTTCGGCACCAGGACCGAGATGAAGAACATAGCATCCCTTAAGGCCATCGCCAGGGCGATCGAGTACGAGAGGGAAAGGCAGATAGACGTCATCGAAGCAGGCGGCAAGATCACCCAGGAGACACGCCGCTGGGATGACGAGCGCGAGATGACATACACCATGAGATCCAAGGAGAATGCCCAGGATTACAAGTATTTCCCCGAGCCCGATCTCATGCCCATCGTTATAAGCGAGGAATATCTTCAGGAAGTTAAGGACAACATGCCCGAGCTTGCCGATCAGAAGAAGGAGCGCTACATGGCGGAACTCGGTCTTCCCGAGTATGACGCCGACATAATCACGGGCTCCACCACCCTCGTTAAGATCTTCGAGAAGACGAGCGAGATCTGCGGCAACCCCAAGGATGCCTCCAACTGGATCCTCACGGATCTGCTGAAGATCTTCAATGATTCCGAGAAGTCCATGGAGGATCTGGATTTCAGGATCGAGTCCGTGGGCGAGGTCATAAAGCTCGTAAACGACAACAAGATCAACAGAAAGACCGGTAAGCAGGTGCTGGCCAAGGTCGTGGAGGAGAATGTCATCCCCGAGGAGTACGTTAAGGCCAACGGCCTCTCCCAGGTATCGGATCTTTCCGCCATCGAGCCCGTTATCAAGGAGGTCCTGGATAACAATCCCAAGGCCGTGGGCGAATACCTTGCGGGCAACGAGAAGAACTTCCAGTTCCTTATCGGTCAGTCCATGAGGAGCCTTAAGGGCAAGGCGGATCCCCAGGCTGTCAGGACGACCCTTCAGAAGCTCCTGGATGAGATGAGGTAATAATTAGAAAAAGATGGTCAAGACCGTAACAGATCTTCTGGTCGTATTATTCTTCGTGCTGGTGAATGCTTTCTTCTCGGGCACGGAGATGGCTGTCATAAGCTTAAATGATGCCAAGATAAGGAAACAGGCCGAGGACGGGGACAAGAACTCGAGAAAGGTCTTATCCTTCCTTGATAACCCCGGAACCTTCCTCGCCACCATCCAGGTGGGAGTTACTTTTGCAGGATTCCTGTCATCCGCCTTCGCGGCGAGCAACTTCGCGGGAAGGGCTGCCGCCCTTTTCGATCCCGAGGGTGCGAGAAGCTGGGTGGAGCCCCTTTGCACGGTGGTCATCACGATCATCCTCTCGTATTTCTCCCTGGTGCTCGGAGAGCTGGTCCCCAAGAGGGTGGCCCAGAAGTATCCCGAGCGCTGGGCTTTTCTTGCCGCGGGAGTGGTCAAGGGCTTCGGTCTCATAACGAGACCCTTCGTCAAGTTCCTGACCTTCTCCACCAACGCCGTATTGAAGCTCTTTAAGATCGATCCCGAGAACAATGACAAGAAGGTCACCGAGGAAGAGATCAGGATGATGGTGGACGTGGGTTCCGAGAGCGGCAACATCGAAGAGGAAGAGAAGGAGATGATCGAGAACGTCTTCGAGTTCAACGACAAGGAAGTCGCGGAGATCATGACCCACAGAAAGAAGATAGTATCCCTTCCAATCGACGCCTCCTATGGCGAAGTCATGAAAGTGGCCAGGGAGGAGAGATATACCAGGATCCCCATCTATAAGGAGACCATAGACGATATAGTGGGCATCCTCCACATCAAGGACCTTTTGGGTGCGACGGAGGACAATTTCAGCTTAAGTTCCCTCATGAGGGAGCCCCTCTTCGTCCATGAGACCCGTAAGATCTCATCCCTTTTTGCGGAGATGAAGACCTGCGGTATGCAGCTGGCGGTCATCCTGGACGAATACGGCGGAACCATGGGTATCTGCACCATCGAGGATATGCTGGAGGAGCTGGTGGGTAACATCACCGACGAGTTCGACGACGAGGAGCAGAAGCTCATAAAGCTCAGCAACGGCGATTACATCGTCGCCGGCGACATGACCCTCTCGGATCTCGAGGATGTCCTGGATATGGAACTGGACGATGAGGAATATGACACCATAGCGGGTCTCGTGATCCAGCTTCTGGACAGGGTCCCCGAGGAGCGGGAGCATCCCGTTGTCACCTATAAGAACCTGAGCATAAAGGTACTTCACGTGCAGGAGAGATGGATCTCCAGGGTCCTGATCCACGTGGTACCCGTGAAGAGCGAGGAAGATAACGGCGAGGCTGTCGGAGAAGATGAGTAAGTTTGACGCCGTTTTCTACGATTTTGACGGCACCCTCGCTGATTCCATCCCCATAATACTCAAGAGCTTCCGTATGGCCTACGAGGATGTCTTCGGATATTGCGACAGGACACCGGAGGACTTCATGACCTTCATCGGAAGGCCACTGGAGACCACCTTTGAGCAGCATGGTCCGGAGCTTACGAAGACCCTTACGGACGCCTATCTCCGGATAAACGAGGAGATGCTCCGCAACGACGAGATAGATCTTTTCCCCGGGGTGGAGGAAGACCTGAGATATATCAAGAGCCTGGGGATAAAGCAGGGGATAGTCACCTCCAAGAAGAGGGTCTCCTGTATGACCACCGTGAAGATCAAGGGGATAGAGGATATCTTCGATACCTTTATCTTCAAGGAGGACAGCGACAGGCATAAGCCCGACGGCAGGCCCCTGGAGGTGGCCGCGGAAAGGGCGGGGCTCTCCTCCGCATCACGGATACTCTACGTGGGGGATGCCGTCCCGGATATGCTCTGTGCGAGGAATGCGGGGGCGGGGTTTGCCCTGGTGGACTGGACGAGAATGCCCTTTGAAACTCTCCCCTCCGGGGATGGCACCTGGATAATAAGCTCCCTCAAAGACATTCCTTGCATTATCAATTCATAGGTTTTATAATATAGCGTGCTTTTTTGGGCTAAAGAATAAAGGCAGGTTCGATAAAATGGCAGATAAGAAGAAGGCAAGTAACGGTATCAAGTCTTCCAGGAGAAGTAAGATCATCTTCGGATCCTTCATTACCGTATTTATATTGATAATCTTAGGATTCTTTATCTTCGTTACCGGCGCACTCCAGAAGTTCGTCACGGGTATCAAGATCACACAGACTTCCGCCGAGGGCAATGTTACCACTCTTGAGAACATCTCCGTGGCAGAGGCGAACTACCACTATTATCAGGTACTCAATACGTACTACGGATACGGAATGATCCAGGGCGAGGAGCAGCTTGAAGAGGTCATGGACGAGTCCACGGGCAAGACCTGGTACCAGTTCATCATGGAACAGGCTGCCAACGAGATAATGAACAGCGTTATCGTTAACAGAAAGGCCGAGGAGGCAGGTTACCTGCAGTATTCCGGAGCCGCAAGATATGCCGACCTTAACATGGAATCCATGAGAAGAACGGCTTCCATGTACGGTTATCCCACTGCCGAGCAGTACCTTGAGGCTATGTACGGCAGAGGAATGAGCACAAGAGTATTCAGGAACTGCATCATGCGTGAGGCTCTTACCAACGAGTATGAGGCATACGTCAGACAGTTCGTATTCACGGCATCCGAGGAGGAGATCCAGGCTGCCTACGATGCAGATCCCCTCGTATACGAGAGAGTTGACTTCAACTACTACTATTTCCCCGGTACGGCCGACGAGGAAGGCAACTACGATCTTGCCGAGGCTAACGCAAAGGCTGATGCAGTCGCTGCCGCTTCCACGGATTCCGAGTCCTTCAAGAATGCCGTTATGGCACAGCTCGACGCCGATGATCCCTCACTCGACAGTTTCACCGATGACTACGATCCCACATTTGCCGAGGGCTATTCAAATGCAAACACGGACATGATGGCAGAAGGCTTCTCCGATTTCCTCTTCGGCGAGGATACGGAGCTCGGTTCCTGCACCACCATCGAGGATGCATCCGGCGTATACGTTGTGATGCTCGCAGACAGATATGTCAACGAGGATCCCGCCGTTACATACAGGACCCTTACGATGTACAATCCCGCCCTTGACCTGGATGAGCCCACCGATGAGGACCTCATCAACGGTCAGAATGAGATGACGAACAGGGCAAACGAGCTCGCAGCTTCCGCTACGGACTCCATGTCCTTCGTAGCTCTCGTTAAGGAGAACTCCGAAGTTCCCTCCGAGATCATCTCCGGCGGATACGTCGACGGTATCGACGCTTCCCAGTTCGAGTATTCCGAGACGAACCCCATCCCCCAGCAGCAGATCGACCTGGGCGCTTGGCTCTTCGATGAGAGCAGAGTGGCAGGCGACACGCTCGTACAGGTATCCGAGGACGGATCCAGCGTTACGATCTACTACTTCGAGAACAGCGTTCCCATGTGGATGTACACCGCAAGGAATCAGCTGGTCACCGCCATGGTAAACGGATGGTCCGCGGACATCACGAATGAGGGCGTCAGCTACGCCGTCGCATACGATCTCATGAGAACCCTTTCCAAGTAATGATCACCATTGTAGAACAAAGGAAGATCCCCCGCTCAAAAGACGGGGGATTTTTTTGTTGACAAGTATTGACAACCTGCGTATAATCTTTTAATGCGTCGTAATGTGCTAGGGTAACTATGCCCTTTGCACTTGACGAAAACGGATTTTTGTGATATGTCACGTGTCCGTTTTAATGTTAAGAAACGCTCGGGACCCGGGTTCCGAAGCATATTCAAGAGGTGATTTGATAATGGTGCATTCCGTCAAACAGGGCAAGACTGAGCGTATGTCCTACTCTCGTATCAACGAGGTAATCGAAGTACCTAATCTCATCGAGATCCAGAAGAATTCATATAATTGGTTCCTCGATGAGGGTATTAAGCAGATTTTCGATGAGATTTCTCCGGTAACAGACTCGCAGAATATCTGGGAAGTCTATTTCGTAGATAAGGAATTCGATCCTACCAAACCGATATGCAGTCTTGATGAATGCCGAGAAAAGGACAGCAACTATGCTGCCAGGCTTAAGATAAAGCTCCTCCTCAAGAACACGGAGACCAACGAGGTCAAGCTTGAGGAAGCATATGTGGGTGATTTCCCCATTATGACAGACTACGGTACCTTCGTTATCAACGGTGCCGAGAGGGTCATCATCAGCCAGATCGTCCGTTCCCCCGGAGCTTACTTCGGTACGGATAAGGACAAGAAGGGCAACAGGATCTACACATCCCAGATCATCCCCAACAGAGGGGCATGGCTGGAGCTTGAAGAGGACGAGAACCGCGTGGTAAGTGTCAGAGTCGACCGTGCCCGTAAGTTCCCCCTCACTATCCTCCTCCGTGCTTTGGGTCTTTCCAGCAACGAGGAGATCCTCGAGGCATTCGGTGAAGAGGAAGGCCTTAAGATCACCCTTGAGAAGGATAACTGCAAGACGAGGGACGAAGCTCTCATCAGCTTCTATTCCAAGGTCCGTCCCGGCGATCCCGCTTCCGCTGAGGTAGCCGCAGGTCACCTTAACAACCTCTTCTTCGATCCCAGAAGATACGACCTCGCAAGAGTAGGTATATATAAGATCAATAAGAAGCTGGGTATTTCCGCCAGGATCAAGGGTCACAAGACCGCCGAGGATGTCATCACCCCCGATGGTGAGCTCATCGCCAAGAAGGGTACGGTCATCACCTCCGAACTCGCCCGCGAGATCGAGGATGCCGGCATCGTCTCCTGCCTTGTCCATCCCATGAGCAAGGTCGGTGACGTGGTCACATTCTCCGAGGACGTACATAAGGTCGTCGGTAACGGAAGAGTAGACTGCGAGAAGTACATCAGGGCTTCCTTCAGCGAGAAGGAACTCAAGGGCTTCGACATGACTGACCTGCCCATCAACGAGCGCGTCAGAGTAAACATCCTCAGAGAGATCATCGAGGATGTAAGAACAAACAGCAAGAAGACTGCCTATGCCAAGGATCTTATGGAGAAGATCAGGGACAGAAAGGGCGAGCTCATGCCCAAGAACCTTGTGGTGGACGATATCTACGCAATGGTCTCCTACTTCCTGGGTCTTCGCCACGGCATCGGTTCCGTTGACAATATCGACCACCTGGGCAACAGAAGGATCCGTTCCGTCGGAGAGCTCCTTCAGAACTCCGTAAGAACAGGTATGGCCCGTGTGGAGAAGAACATCCGCGAGAGGATGGCAAGCCTTGACGAGAAGGAATCCGACAAGCTTACCGCCACATCCCTCGTTAACACAAGACCTTTGAGCGCGGCTTTCCGTGAGTTCTTCGGTTCATCCCAGCTTTCACAGTTCGGTGACCAGCAGAACCCCCTTGCCGAGCTTACACATAAGAGAAGGCTTTCCGCCCTCGGTCCCGGAGGACTTTCCAGAGACCGTGCTTCCTTCGAAGTCCGTGATATCCACTCCTCCCACTACGGAAGAATGTGTCCCATCGAGACTCCTGAAGGTCCCAACA
>DNAE01000034.1 GCA_003543635.1 Clostridiales bacterium
TCCCTAAAGCCCATCATGACGAGACTTGAGATCCCCGAAGACATCTTCGACACGGCCTACGGCTATATCTCCGTGATGCTCTCCCTGGCGGTCTTCTCCTTTGCATATAATGTGCTCTCCGGAACACTTCGTGCCATCGGAAACTCCAGGGTCCCCCTTTATATCCTGGCGGTGACTGTCGTATTGAACATAGGTCTGGACCTGCTCTTCGTATATAAGCTGGAACTGGGACTTCCGGGAGCCGCTTACGCCACCGTCATATCCCAGGCGGTATCGGCCCTCGTATGCCTTTTATATATACTGTTCAACATACCGGAACTGCGGATCGGTACGGCTCATCTCCGCCCCGACATACGTATCCTCGTGGATCTTTTCTCCTCGGGTATAGGCTTTGCCCTTATGTATACCGTCGTTAATCTCGGTACCCTCGTTCTCCAGGGCGCCATCAACGGAATGGGAAAGACCGTTATCGCAGCCCACACCACGGCAAGGAAGGTATCGGAGCTTTGCATGATGATGGTGGGTACCCTGGCCAACGCCATGGCGACCTACGCCGGACAGAACTACGGCGCCGGCAAGATCGACAGGATAAGGGAGGGCCTCAAGAAATCCCTTATCTTCGACTTCTGTATCGTATTGGTGCTTATACTCATGGTATATACGGTGGGCACCCGTCTCATCGCCCTGATCTCCGGATCCTCCAATCCCGAGGTCCTCGATACCGCAGCTTTCTATCTCAAGCTCGATATTCCCTTCTACTTTGTCCTTTGTATCCTCCTTGTCACGAGGAGCGTCCTTCAGGGTGTGGGATCTAAGTTCGTCCCCGTCATCGCAAGTCTCGTGGAACTGATACTCAAGGTCTACACGGCAAAGAAACTCAGCCTTATCCTGGGTTATCTGGGCGTGGCAATATGTGAGCCCGCAACATGGTTGATCTGCGCGGTCTTCGTTCTTCTCGTATTCAGATGGAGAATGAATAAGATAAACAAGGAGTTATCTTCTGGCTCTCACTATTGAGGCATTACCCTCCAAGATAACGGAGGATGTTCCGGGAGCAACAAAGCAGGATTCCCCGGCCTTAAGTTCCAACTCCTCATCTCCCGTCTTGACCTTTGCCTTACCCACGACACAGATGAGAAGGTGTGACATATCCTTCTCGAGTTCAACTTCCCTCACGGAACTCACCCGGTAACGGTAACACTTGAACATGTCACGGTCCAGGATCATGTCCCCGTCGTCCTCTTCCACGAGGGCATCGTATCTGTTGTAGTTCATGACATCCAGGGCCTTATCCAGGTGAAGCTCTCTCTTGTTGCCGTTCTTGTCCACCCTGTCGTAATCGAAAAGCCTGTATGTGCAGGAAGAACTGTTCTGAACTTCGCAGATGAGATTGCCTGCGCCGATGGCATGGACGGTACCCGCGGGGATGAAGTAGACCTCACCCTTTTTGGTGGTATAGAAATTCATCTTATCCAGGACTGTTCCGTCCTCCACGGCCTTGATCACCTGCTCCCTGTCCATGTCCTCCTTGAATCCCACGTAGATGCCTGCGCCCTCGTCGGAATCCAGGATGAGCCACATCTCGCTCTTGCCGCACTGTCCCTCGTTCTTGAGACCGTAAGCATCGTCGGGATGGACCTGAACGGAAAGATCGCTCCTGGCATCCAGGAACTTCACAAGAAGGGGATACTTATCGGAATCGCAAAGGGCTCCGGAGGTTATATCGGGATAGTATTTCTTAAGGAAGGAGACAAAGGAGATCCCCTCGTCCTTTCCGCTGATGACCATGCTCTCCCCGTCGGGATGAGCGGAGGCAACCCAGGCCTCGGCAAGGCGGTCGAGACCGCAATCCATGCCGTATTCATCGATAAGCCTTGTTCCGCCCCATATGTATCCCTTATAAGCGGGAGATAATTTGATCAAGTGTTCTGTCATAATCCGTAATTCTTCTTTACCCGAAGATCCCACCAGATACGCCAGGTATCCGTGAACATCTTCCAAATGTCCTTAAACCTTATTCTACCTAAAGATTCGGTTCTTGTATATCCCACCGTTACCGGCATCTCCTTTATGACCGCTCCCTTTGCCGCGCACAGCGCCAGGATCTCTATGTCGAAGGCATAGCCGTTGACCTTGAGCCTGGGGACTATGTCCCTGATAAGATCGCCCCTGTAGAGCTTGACTCCGGTCTGTGTATCCTTCGTCTTAAGCCCGAAGAGGATCTTCAGGAAGACGAAGTATCCGAAGGAGAAGAGCTTGCGGACCGGGGGATAATCCAGCTTCGACTCCCTGTGCATCTTCGATCCGATGACCACGTCACAGGAGGAAGATTCCATTTCCCTGTAGAAGTTCACCACATGGTCCGGTGAAAGATCGAGGTCCGCGTCGAGGAATCCTATCACCTCGCCTCCGGCTCTCATGACGCCCTCCTTGATGGCGCCGCCCTTTCCCCTGTTCTTCTCGTAGGAGACGGGCTTTATACGGGGATCTGAGGAGGCAGCCTCCTCGATCCTTTCCTTTGTATCGTCGGTGCTTCCGTCGTTTACGGGCAGAATCTCGTAGTCAAGACCCGCCTTACGCAGTTCTTCCGAGATGATAATGAGGTTTTCCCTTATCCTCTTTCCCTCATTATATGCGGGCACCACGAGACTGATCATTATTACTCGTAACCCACGAAGGACCATCTGTCGAGTTCGAAGACCGGTCCGGGATCGATGGTGAACCAGGGAGCATACTCGTATGTCAGCGTGTCTCCGTCGTCGTTTCTCCAATCGTGTCCGTAGTAGACCATCATGGGCTCGTCGAACTTGGCGTCGTTATTGATGGGGTTGCCCGTGAAGGGATTGACGGGGTTATCGATGACCCCACTGGTCGCCATTGTGGGAACATCGGCATTGGTCATGAACTGCTCGTCCGTTACCCAGGGATCGTTGGAATCGAAGTCCTTCATCAGGAGGATCGGGTTGACGAAGCAGGTGTTGAAACCGATGTCGTCCGTCATGTTGGA
>DNAE01000110.1 GCA_003543635.1 Clostridiales bacterium
AATGGAGGTAGAATACGTCACCCGGATAAGCCTCTCTTCCGGGGGGTCTCCTGATCAGCAGGGACATGGCTCTGTACGCCACGGCATGCTTGGACAGGTCATCGTATATGATCAGGACATCTTTGCCCTGCTCCCTGAAATATTCCGCCATGGCACAACCTGCATAGGGTGCAACATACTGGAGAGGAGCACTCTCTGATGCTGATGCGGAGACGATGATGGTGTAATCCATGGCACCTGCCCTGATGAGTTCCTGGGTCAGTGCCACGACGGATGTGCTCTTCTGTCCGATGGAGACATAGATACAGATGACGCCGCTGTCACGCTGATTGATGATCGTATCTACCGCGATCTCAGTCTTACCTGTCTGACGGTCACCGATTATAAGCTCTCTCTGGCCTCTGCCTATGGGGATCATGGAATCGATAGCCTTTATGCCCGTCTGCATAGGAACTGAGACACTCTGTCTCTCGAGGATACCCGGAGCCTCTGATTCAATGGGACGCATACCGGAGTTGGCAATGCTGCCCATGCCGTCTATAGGGTTACCCAGTGCATCTACGACTCTGCCCAGGAAAGCTTCCCCGACGGGTACGGACAATACCCGGCCGGTCCTCTTGACCATGGTTCCTTCTCTTATATCGTTCTTATCTGAGAGGATCGCTACAGATACAGTCTCTTCCTCCAGGTTCTGTGCCATTCCGACAGATCCGTCGTCGAACTCCAGGAGCTCACTGGCCATGCATTCGCGCAGACCATATACGCTGGCGATACCGTCACCTACGACAACGACGGTTCCTGTCTCGCTCATCTCGATCTTCTCGTGATAGTTCTTGATCTGTTCTTTTATGATATTGCTGATAACATCAGGTTTCTGATTCATTGCTCCATCACTTCCTTTATATCCTTCAATCTTCTCTTGAGACTGCCGTCCAGTCTCGTTCCGTCCATCTCCACGACGATACCGCCTATGAGGGAACGGTCTATCCTGTATTCCACATCCACCGTCTTGCCGCTGAGCTTCATAAGACGGGACAGGAGACGAGCCTTCGTATCCTCATCGGGCTCCACCGCCGTATAGACCACGGCGGAAGCTTTACCTGCGTGCTCCTTATACATCTCGGCAAAGACCTCGAAGCATTCGTCCAGATCCCTGATATGTCCCTTTCCCGCCATTACGCCCAGGAAAGCGGAGAGATCCTCATTGACGTTCCCCTCAAAGCAACGGTCCGATATCTCCATCCTCTCCGCCGCGGAAAGGGACGGTGACATGAGGACTTCCCTTATCTCGGGATTATCGTTAAAGGCATCTCGTATGCATTGAAGCTCCTCGTATACCAGATCGAGTGTCCCCTTTTCACGGGCCACATCGAAAAGAGCCGAAGCGTATTCTCTGCCTCTTCCGGTCATGATATCTCTCCGATATCAGAGATGAACTCGTCGATCAGTTCCTTGTGATCCTCCGCGTTGATCTCACGCTTAAGAAGTTTTCCCGTGAGGACGGAGGAAAGATCGATGATCTCCTTCCTGATGCCCTCTTCGGCGGCTTTCTGCTGAAGCTCGGCCTCGAGCTTAGCCTGACTTATGATCTCGTCAGCTCTCTCCTTGGCCGTACCGATGATAACGGAACTGCGCTTATCAGCCTTGGACACGGCGTTCTTGATTATGCCGTCGGCTTCGATCTTCGCATTCTCCATCTTCTCGTCCCAGCGAGCCTTCTCCTCCATGGCAAGTTCCTTTTCCTTCCGGGCTTCCTCAAGCTCGGCCTCCACGGCCTGTTCCCTTTTCGCGATCATTTCCTTGACGGGTTTGAAGAGGAACTTCTTCATGATCAGGAACAGGATAACGAGATTGCAAAGGGATATCGCTATCTGCCAGATATTAACGCTGATTATATCCAGAGGTTGCATTAGGCTCACCTTACTTTATCGCGTTAAGAAGGATCTCCACGAACCTTCCGGGGGCAACGAAGATCAAGAGGATGGCGATAACCAGTGCGTAAAGACCGGTGGTCTCCGCAACGGCGCATCCCATGAGCATCGTTGTTGTAACGGCACTCCTGCTCTCAGGCTGTCTGCCGATGGCCTCACAGGCCTTGGCTACGGCGTTTCCTTCACCGATACCGGGACCGATACCTGCGATCATGGCGCATCCTGCACCCAGGGCGCATCCGCCGAGCATTATTCCGATGGCAAGGTCTAACATCATAATTATTTCCTCCGTTTATGTTTTAGACACGTTTTTATTCTTACGGGCAAGGTAGTCCTCCAAAGAGAACGCACCGCCAATATAGAGCATGGTCAGCATGGCAAATATGAATGCCTGCAGAAGGCCGCTGAACAGGTCAAAGTAAACCGACAGGAATGCCGGGATACCTATCCTGAGGAAGGGGAATTCACCGATGAATCCGGGAAGCTTGCCCAGAAGAAGGTGCGTCAGGCCCTGAAGTGCAGCAGCTATAAGTACCGATATGACCGTTCCGGAAAGGATATTACCGTAGTGACGGAAGGCCATGGATATGGGGGTCGCGAATTCACTGATTATGTTGAGGGGAGCCAGGAACGGAACGGGTTCCGCAAAGCTCTTAAGGTAATGGACGGGTCCGCATTTCATCTTATAGTATGTTATAAGGAAGAATACCAGGAGAGCCCATCCCGCAACGATATTAAGATCCGACGTGGGCGGGAAAAGCCCGAACAATGACAGAAGGCTCGAGAAAGCGGAAAGTCCCATGACCGCCGCAATGAAAGGAGCAAATCCCGAGAAATAATCTCCCATGTTGTCCTTGACAAGGCCTTCCACGGCTTCCACCATCCACTCGGCGATTACCTGCCTTTTGGTGTGTATCCCCTCCTTGATGCCGTTTGTGAGATAGAGGCAAAGGAAGAGCAGGGATATGAGAACGAGCCAGGAATTGATCTGTGCCTCGGATATTATCAACGGCATAAGGGGCATGGGCCATTCAAAATAGACATAGGCGCCGCTGATCTCGATCCCTTCTGAATGGGGAATGAAAAGGACCTTAAGAACTATCCCGAAGACCACAGGGAGTATCGTCATGACAAGATAAAGAACATCCTTGATCCTGAATGCTTTACTGTTCATCGGCCCCTCCCTTCTTTCCCTTGTCGGCCAGAGGGCGCAAAAGTGCACCTATCCTTGGGAAAAACAACGGAAGGATCACTGCGACCGGGTTAAACACCGGGATCAGAAGTCCGCCTATGGCCACCAGGAACATCATAAGCATACGGTATGTACCGGAAAGCTTAATGAAGGAGGAAGCCTCCTTCTGTTCCCTTTTAAGAGCCGATTGGATGGTAAGTCCCATGAGAAAGAAATTAAGGACTGCAAAGAAAGCTCCGAAGAGGTTCCCGAGAAGAACGGAAAAGTCCCATTTTCCGATTATCAGAAAGACTGCTTCCATCGCCATACTCATGATGACGACGCAGAATGCGATATAACAGGTCTCTTTAAGGACCGTGGGATCTATGGGGCTTCCTTCTTTACTCATACAGATAAAATTATATAAAAAAGGCTGTTCCCTGTAAACGGAAACAGCCTTGGTTAATATTAAAAAATTATTCTCAATTCTTTCTCTTGTTATCGGCAAAAACGAACACAGAGAGGGTCACGACAGCCAGTGCGCAGGCAGCTGCCGCCACACATGAAACGCCGCTGAAGAGCTCGCCCGTAGCAGGTACGGAGGAGGAAGTTGACGAAGAATCATCAGCCTTTGCTGCCTCGGTCGTAGTGGCCTTGGATGTCTCATCGGAGGAATTGTCGGGATGGACGGCAGCACCGAGTACAAGGGTGTCTCTTTCGTCCTCGCTCTCCGCGGTCTCCGTGGAGTCAGTGGGATCCGTGGGATCCGTGGGATCAGTGAGATCCGTTTCAATGGTCTCCTCGATCTCTTTATCGTCTGAAGAGCTGTCATCTGCATCGGAAGGAGCCGTTGTCTCTTCGGGTTCTGTCATGGGTGTTGTGATCTCGGAAGGCTCCGTGGGCTCATCCTCGTCTTCGGATTCGGTAGTCTGCTCAGTATCCGTATCCTCGTCCTCGGATTCGGTGGTCTGCTCAGTATCCGTATCCTCGTCTTCGGATTCAGTAGTCTCTTCAGTATCCGTATCCTCGTCTTCGGATTCGTCGGGAACATCTATTTCCTCATCATCGTTATCGTCTTCGTCTTCATCTTCCTCTTCGGTGATATCGACGTTATTAACGATGGTGAATTCCATATCTGATCCCTCGTCGAAGTATGCGGTATAGCTGCCGTCATCGTTCTGGGAAAGATCAACATTTGCATCAATGGAATCAAATGTAACGAGAGAACCGAAATTATCATCGGACTCGGAGATGCTCACCCTGTAATTGGCGCTGTCAAAACCGGAGATCGTTAAGGTCTGGCCGGCAAGGATCTGCAGTGTAAGGACGCCATTGGAGTCAGTCCTCTGGGTAAGGACGATCTCATCTCCGCTGTCATCGGTAACGGTTACTTCAAAATTCTCGTTTACGCATGGTCTTTCGCCGAGGGTATCGTAGATGGTGATCTCAAGCGTATAGCCGCTCTCCTCGTCTTCACCGTTGTAGATAACCTCATTACCGTTGTTATTCGTAACGATCTTCGAGATGGAAAGATCATGGTCGGAAACTACGAACATCTGTCCCATGATAGGCTGCGTAGCACCGTTATCGGGAATATAGATATACGCATCATAGACAGAAGTATCGATCTCGGAAGCTTTCTGCCTCAGATATTCAAATGAGGGTTCAAAAACCTTATTCCAAAGCGATGCAGGATCATTGAGGGGATCGGAGGAGGAGCCTCCGCACTCGGAAGCCCTGGAAGAATACGAAGTAGTCTTCTGGTAATCGGTAGTACAAAGTGCCCAGATTACATACTGGAATCCACGTGTGGAATTCTTGGCAAAATACTCGTAGAAATTCTTAGCTACTACAGATTCATCGCCGAGATCCTTAAGAAAACCTCTGAAATCCTCAGGGTCATAGGTAAGGGCGAGAAGGATCGCCTTCTGATCATCGGTATAGCTGCTGTCAGAAAGCTTGTGTCTTCTGTAGATATTGCTTTCCGGAATATGATTATTGAAATCCAGGCAATAACCGACACAGGGGATCACATTACCCTCTGAATCTTTTATATTTCCGTATTGATTGTATCCCTTAACTCTGTAGACCTCAGTCTCATCAGAAGCCAGGATCGATCCGCCCAGGAATGTGAACGGAATTACAAGTGCCACAAGAAGCGCCACGAGTACTGAAAACCACGAATGCTTTCTGCTCATAAAAAATCCCCCCATAAAATATACTAGCACATCTAAAACTGTTTACAAATTATTAACATTTTATTAATAGCTTCATAATTTGTCAATTAGATTTTATATTAAGGGATGTTTGATATTTTATCATACAAAAAAGCCTGCCGCGAAGACGCAGCAGGCTTCTTATATATTTGTTATATATTAATCCTTGGGAGCGATATATCCCTTAGCCGCAAGGAGTTCTGCAGTGAGCATTCCGCCGCCGGCTGCACCCCTCAGGGTGTTGTGGGAAAGGCAGGTAAACTTATAGTCGAAGATATTATCCTCGCGAAGTCTTCCGATCGATACGCCCATTCCCTTCTCATACATGGCATCAAGTGCGGGCTGAGGTCTGTTGTCCTCGTCGATGTACTGAAGGAATCTTGCAGGAGCCGAAGGAAGACTCAGCTTCTGTGCTTCGCCCTCGAATTCCCTCCAGGCCTTGATCATATCTTCCTTGGAAGGCTTCTTCTCAAAGGAGACGCTGACTGCTGCAGTATGTCCCTCCTGCACCGCTACCCTGTAGCACTGTGCGGAGATAACGGGCTCCTTGGCAATCTCGATATGATCCCCGGCGAAGCTACCCCATACCTTAAGGGGCTCCTTCTCGGACTTCTCCTCTTCACCGCCGATATAGGGGATCATGTTACCCACCATCTCGGGCCAGTCCTTAAAGGTCTTACCTGCACCGGATATTGCCTGATAGGTACATACGGAGATCTGCTTGATACCGTAGCCGAGCAAGGGAGTCAAAGCGGGAACATAACTCTGGATGGAGCAGTTGGGC
>DNAE01000044.1:0-1045 GCA_003543635.1 Clostridiales bacterium
CATGGGCGCCGAGTTCGGTCAGTTCGTCGAATGGAGATTCTACGAGGAGCTCCAGTGGTTCATGCTCGACTTCGAGTCCCACAGGCTCCTTCAGGAATTCTGTTCCAGACTCAACAGATTCTATATCGATCATCCCCAGCTCTGGGTGGACGATCATACATGGGCAGGATTCGAGTGGATCGATGCATCCGATACGGTCAACAACGTATTCATCTATGCGAGGAAGAGCCCCAAGCCCGAGGAGAACGATATCTACGTTACCCTCAATATGGTGCCCCAGCCCCTCGAGGAGTATAAGATCCCCGTATATGAGCTCGGTACTTATAAGATCGTGATGAATACGGATGACATGGCATTCGGCGGAAGCGGATATCCCACGGGCGTTAATCCCGACGGAACCTTTGAGGCCGTTGACGAATCCTATAACGGTAAGCCTTATCACGTGAAGGTCAATATACCTCCTCTGGCAGGTATCTACTTCATGAAGGTGGCAGAACCCAAGCCCAAGGCTGCACCCAAGAAGAAGGCAGCCGCCAAGAAAGCAGCACCCAAGAAGGCTGCACCCAAGAAAGATAAAAATAAGTAAGAATATATCGGAGGTATGAATTATGGCTAAAGCTGATGTCGTTGCAATGATACTTGCAGGCGGGCAAGGTGCAAGACTCGGAGTGTTGACAAAGAGGATAGCAAAACCGGCCGTTCCCTTTGGAAGTCGTTACAGGATCATTGATTTCCCGTTGTCTAATTGTGTTAACTCGGGTATTGAGATAGTGGGTGTTCTTTCCCAGTATCAGCCCCTGGCACTTAACACTTACGTCGGTAACGGACATCCCTGGGACCTGGACCGTAACAATGCCGGTGCTTATATTCTTCCTCCTTACCAGAGGGCAGGGGAGAGCAGCTGGTATAAGGGTACGGCAAACGCCATCTACCAGAACAAGGATTTCCTTGACGATTGCAATCCCAAGTATGTCGTAGTCCTTTCCGGTGACCACATCTACAAGATGGACTACAGTGCGATGCTCAAGAGCCATATCAGCAAGGG
>DNAE01000044.1:1138-3449 GCA_003543635.1 Clostridiales bacterium
GAGGGCGACGATGCCATCGTCGAGTTCGAAGAGAAGCCCAAGGAGCCCAAGAGCAATCTCGCTTCCATGGGTGTATATATCTTCACCTGGTCTACCTTGAGGGATGCGCTTATAAGAGATGAGGCTGATCCCGAGTCCAGCAACGACTTCGGTAAGAACATCATCCCCATGCTCCTGAACGACGGTAAGAAGCTTTTCGCTTACAGATTTGCAGGTTACTGGAAGGACGTTGGAACGATATCATCCCTATGGGAGACGAACATGGATATCCTGGACAAGCCCGAGGAGATAAACCTCGTGGACCGTTCCTGGAAGATCTTCTCAAGGAACCCCGTCAAGCCTTCCCATTTCATAGGATCCGAGGCAAGAGTTACAAACTCCGCTCTTACTGATGGTTGCCGTATCTACGGCGATGTTAACCACTCCGTTCTTTCAGAGTCGGTAATAGTGGAGAAGGGGGCAGTCGTCAAGGACTGCGTACTCCTTCCCGGTGTTGTGGTTAAGGAAGGCGCCCATATCGAGAGATGTATCGTCGACTTCGGCACGATAATCGGTAAGGATGTCAAAGCCGGACCCAAGGTCGAGGGTGAAGGTCCCTACACGAATCACAAGATATGTTCTGAAGGTATCTGCGTATTTGAAAGAGGTCTCAAGATCAAGGACGGCGCAGTGATCCCCGCCAACAGTATGATCGATTCCGATATCGAAGTCTCTGACGAAGAGAACGTTATCGAGAGCACATTCAGAGTTTGATCAGGAGGTAAGACGATAAATGTTTAATAATGCAATGGGCCTGATACTGGCCGATAACAAGAAGATCTCACTGGGTGAGCTTTCCGGACCGAGAGCCCTTTCCGCCATTCCCTTTGCCGGAAGGTACAGGATCATCGATTTCATGCTATCCAATATGGTCAACTCCGGGATCAAGAACATCGGTGTTCTGACATATAATAAGTATAAGTCCCTCATGGATCACCTGGGCACCGGTGCCGCATGGAGCTTGGACCGTAAGAACGACGGTCTTCATATCCTGCCTCCCTACGTTAACTCCGAGGCTAATAATATCAACGGTGACGAGGAGCTCGCCGGTGTTCTCGACTTCCTGAGGACATCCAGGACCACATACGTTATCGTTGCCAACAGTAATATCGTTCTTAACACCACATTCGATGATATGATCGAATCCCACGAGAAGAGCGGTGCAGACCTCACGGTAATGTATAACAGGGACGCCACCAAGTTCGGCAGCCCCAGCTATATACTCGACGTGGACGAGGACGGCTTCGTTAAGGATATGCTCTATAATCCCCAGAAGGCGGCTTCCAATAAGAGCAGCCTCGGGATCATCTGCCTGAGAAGGGATATGCTCGTTGATATCATCTCCAAGCAGATGTCCCACGGAATCACCCACTTCGGTATCCATTCCATGGTAAAGATGTTCGATGAGATCAAGGTTCACGCTTACGAGTACAACGGAACGGCTCTTCGTATCAACAGCGTACAGGCCTACTTCAACTCATCCATGTCACTCCTTAACGAGTCCGTAAGAAACGACCTGTTCTGGAGCGGTGAACCCATCTACACTAAGGTCAAGGATGAAGCTCCCACACTTTACTTCGATAATGCTCACGTTACCGATTCCATCGTCTCCGACGGTTGCAGGATCTACGGAAACGTTGAGGATTCCATCATCTTCAGGAGCGTAACTGTTTCAAAGAATACGACGTTAAAGAATTGCGTGGTCATGCAGGATGTCCACATATCCGAGAATTGCCATCTTGAGAATGTAATCCTCGATAAAAATTCGTTTGTCAGACCCGGCGTAAGGCTGGTCGGACACCACGATTATCCTGTAGTAATAGGAAAGGGCGCAGGTATCTGATCATGAAAGACATCAAAGTTTTATTTGCATCATCGGAGGTTAGTCCGTTTGTAAAAGTCGGAGGTCTGGCGGACGTTGTCGGAGCACTCCCCGTGGAGCTCAATAAGCAGGATGTGGATGCAAGGGTCATCCTTCCTCTTTATCGCAAGATCAAGATCAAGTACCAGGATGAACTTCAGTTCCTGGGATGGAAGATGGTCCATATGGGATGGAGATCCCTTTATGCCGGACTTTTCCAGATGGAGAAGAACGGAACGATCTTCTACTTCGTTGATAACGAGTACTACTTCAACTTCGATCAGGTTTATGTCGAGTATGTATTCGATATCGAGAGATATTGTTTCTTCCAGAGAGCAGTTCTGGACTTCATGGGCGATTTCATGAACTTCGAACCCAATGTCCTTCACTGTAATGACTGGCAGACGGGTA
>DNAE01000156.1:0-3771 GCA_003543635.1 Clostridiales bacterium
ACGCCAAGGAGGTCATGGCGGTCATCGACAGATATAACCTCTCCCCGGAGAATATCCTGATCGAGCTCACGGAGACTTCCTTCATGAAGAATATGGCCCTTTGCCGCAAGAACCTCTTCGAGCTCAACAGCAATAACATCAGGACGGCCCTGGACGACTTCGGTTCCGGCTACTCCTCCTTCAACTATCTGAAGGAGCTGCCCGTTAACGAGATCAAGATCGACAAGACCTTCGTGGATGACATGGAGACCGTGGAGTTCAACAGGGCATTCATCTCCGCCATGACGGAGCTGGCTCACTCCATCGGCATCGGCGTCGTTGTGGAGGGCGTTGAGACGGAGTCCCAGGCCATGGCCATCAAGGAAATGGGTGCGGATATATTCCAGGGTTATTACTTCGGAAAGCCCATGTCGGTCTTCGCCTTCTGGAATCAGTACTTTTCTTGAATTTCAGGAGATAAGAATCTATAATCATTAGGTTACACAAAAATTATAAGGAGGCTCATTATGTCTGAAAAGAAGCCCTTTTACATCACCACGCCCATTTACTATCCTTCGGGCAATCCTCACATCGGTCACTGCTACACGACCCTTGCCTGCGATTGCGTCGCCAGGATGAAGCGAATGCAGGGCTACGATGTAATGTTTCTCACAGGAACCGATGAGCACGGACAGAAGATAGAGAAGAAGGCCGCCGAGGCGGGTGTATCCCCCAAGGAGTATGTGGATGTCATCGTGGACAACTTCAAGAAGCTCTGGGCGACCCTCGGGATCTCCTACGACAGATATATCAGGACAACGGACGACTACCATATCGAATCCGTACAGAAGATCTTCAAGAAGCTCTATGACACGGGCTATATCTATAAGAGCGAATATAAGGGAAAGTATTGTACACCCTGTGAGTCCTTCTGGACCGAGAGCCAGCTCGTGGACGGCAAGTGCCCCGACTGCGGAAGGGATGTTACGGATGCTTCCGAGGAGGCTTATTTCTTCAAGCTCTCCCAGTTCGCACCTCAGCTCAAGGAGCTCCTCCTGGACGAGGAAAAGGATTTCCTCAACCCCAAGTCCAGGGTGAATGAGATGATAAATAACTTCATCGAGCCGGGTCTCCAGGACCTTTGCGTTTCCAGGACGAGCTTCACCTGGGGCGTTCCCGTGGACTTCGACGAGGGCCATATCGTATACGTTTGGATCGACGCGTTATCCAACTACATAACGGCCCTGGGCTACATGAACGACAAGTATAACGACTACGAAAAGTACTGGCCTGCGGATATGCATGTCATGGCAAAGGAGATCATAAGGTTCCATACCCTTATCTGGCCCGCCATCCTCATGGCTCTCGGAGAGCCCCTTCCCAAGAAGGTCTACGGACACGGCTGGATCACCTTCGGTGCCGCCGGCGGCAAGATGAGTAAGTCCGTGGGTAACGTTATCGATCCCTTCGTACTCTGTGAGAGATATGGCGTAGATGCCCTGAGATATCATCTCCTCCGCGAGATGCCCTTCGGTGCTGACGCTCCCTATTCAAATGAGATGATGTTCAACAGGATCAACAGCGACCTGGCAAACGATCTCGGAAACCTCGTTTCCAGGACTGTCGCCATGGCCATCAAGTATTTTGGCGGTACGCTTCCTGCAGAGAAGGAATTCAACGATTCAGATGAGGATCTGCTTAAGTTGACCGACGAGCTCCCCGCCTTCGTATCCGAGAACTACGAGTCTTTGCATATTTCCGATGCCCTGGAGAAGATCTTCCGCGTCATCGCAAGGGCCAACAAGTACATAGACGAGAACGAGCCCTGGGTACTCGCCAAGGATGAAGCCAACAAGCCCAGACTTGCTGCCGTACTCTATAATCTCCTGGATACGGTAAGGAGATGCTCCATCCTCCTGACACCCGTAATGCCCCATATCTGCCCCGAGATCTTCGAGCAGATCGGTGCCTGCGAGAAGTGCACCACCTGGGATGCGGCATATGAGAGACACGCCCTTAGGGCGGATGTAACGGTCAAGAAGGGAAGAGTACTCTTCCCCAGGATCGACATAGAGAAGGAACTTGCTGAGCTGGAGGCCCTTAATAAGCCTCAGAGGGAGCTCCCCGAGGAGCCCTTGAAGGAACTCACCAAGTTCGACAACTTCGCTGCTCTGGACCTGAGAGCCGTTAAGGTCCTCTCCTGTGAGAAGGTCAAGAAGTCAGACAAGCTCCTGCTCTTCAAGGTGGATGACGGATTCGGGCAGAGGCAGGTCCTTTCCGGAATCGCCAAGTACTACGAGCCCGAGCAGCTCATCGGCAAGACCCTTGCCATGATCGTAAATCTCGAGCCCAGGAAGATGATGGGTCTTGAGAGCAACGGCATGATCTTGTCCGTAAGGGACGGTGACAAGTTCCGTGTCATCGAGCTCGGCGACGACATCAAGCCCGGCGCGGATATCTCATAATATGCCCGCCGAAGGTATTTTCGACACACATGCACATCTTTACGACGGCAGATACCCTGAAGAGGATATCTCCCCGGAGGATGTGCTTTTTCGTGCGGCGGAAGCAGGGGTCACCCGGATCCTGATCCCCGCGGATAACGAGGAGAGCTCCCTGGCCGCCATGGAATACGTGAGAGATCACGACGGGACCTGCGGAGTTGCCCTTTACTGCTCCGTGGGAGTGCATCCCCATGAGGCTTCGAGCTACAACGGAAGAGTGGAGGAGAAGCTCATCTCCTGGCTCGGAAAGAAGACTGAGAATAAGATCATGGCCCTGGGAGAGATCGGACTGGACTACCACTACGACCTTTCTCCGAGGGATGTCCAGCGGGAGGTCTTCGCCCGGCAGATCCCCATAGCCCGGGATTTTGATCTGCCCATCATCCTCCACGAGAGGGAGGCTACCGCCGATACCATGGATATACTGAAAAGGGCGAGGGAGAGGGGAGAGCTCAGGAAGGAGCCCGGCGTATGCCATTGCTGCTCCACGTCCCCGGAGATCGCAAGGGAACTGGTGAAGATGGGATTTTACATCGGTTTTGACGGCCCCCTTACCTTTAAGAACAACAAGAAGACTCCGGCGATCCTCGAGGCGGTGCCCATGGAACGGGTGGTCATAGAAACAGACAGTCCCTACCTTGCCCCGGTCCCCATGAGGGGAAAGACGAACGAGCCCGCCTATGTTCTTTACGTGGCGGAAAAGATCGCGGAGCTCAAGGGCATGACGGCGGAGCAGGTCATTGAGATAACCTGCGCCAACGGCAAAGAACTGTACGGTATAAAGTAAATGGAGGGCCATATGAGCGCGAAAGACAAGAAACTTATCATGGTGACCATAGCAGTCGTCCTGATCGCGGCGGTCCTTATCCTTCTGGATAACAGCACCTTCCTCGTAAAGCGCACCAACGAATTCGAACTTCCCGAGGATGCGGAGATCGTCGCCGTGAATAAACACGGATTCATCGCCTTCAGGATGGCATATGAAGCGAAGATCAAGGTGGATCACGATGATCCCTGGGCGACCGTTGAGCTCCTGGAGAACTCCTGCCCCGTACAGGGGGAAGTCATTCCCTACGATAACTTCATGACCACCGCCGAGGAACTCTTCGCAGGGTATAAGCTTGTCCCTGCCCCTGAGGAGGAGAGCAACGTGTGGATAGGAGCCTATACCGATATAGACGATCACGAGTACGTTTATATCCTGGACTCAGAGGGCCCCGAGGACGCATATCTCTATATTTATTACACCAGATAAATAACAAACCCCTTCTTTTTATTCCTGATCCGC
>DNAE01000156.1:3893-4013 GCA_003543635.1 Clostridiales bacterium
CTCTCGAAAAAAAGAGAAAAATGAGGTTGACAGAATGCTCACCTTTCGTATATACTTCTTTTGCGCTTCTGAAAGGGAGCAAAACCAGCAAACGTTATGGAAGCTTAGCTCAGCTGGGAG
>DNAE01000045.1:0-2703 GCA_003543635.1 Clostridiales bacterium
ATAGGCCACATCGAGGCGAAGTCCATCAATTCCAAACTCATCAACCCAGAATTTGGCGCTTTCCAAAAGATAATCAGTGACTGCCGGATTTTTCAGATTGAGTTTGACCAGATCATAATTGCCTTCCCAGCCCTCATACCACAAGCCATCATTGTAGCTGCTGTTTCCGTCAAAACTTATGTTAAACCAGTCCTTATAGGGAGAATCCCATTTCTTCTCCTGAACATCGCGGAATGCCCAGAAGCCCCTGCCCACATGGTTAAAGACACCGTCCAGGACCACCTTTATTCCCTCTTTGTGAAGAGCTTCGATAACTTCCTTGAAGTCCTCGTTGGTACCGAGTCTTCTATCGATGAGTCCGTAGTCCCTCGTGTTATAGCCGTGGGTATCGGATTCGAACACCGGGGAGAAATAAATGGCGTTAATGTTAAGTTTCTTCATGTGGGGGATCCAATCAAGGACCTTGAGGATACGGTGCTCGAGGACACCGTCGTTCTCAAAGGGGGCTCCGCAAAATCCCAGGGGATATATCTGATAGAAAACCGATTCTTCAAACCACATATTAAACACCTTCTTTTTTAAGTTCTTTCTTCATCTTTTTGGCCTTCAAGACTCCTGATGCGGCCATGATCATAACGATAGCCCAAATGCCCAGGCCCGACAGGAGGTTGATCCTGAAGGTATCGACCGAATAGGGATCGCCGAACCTGTTCATCAGGGCGGATTCCAATATCAGGAGCGATACCAGGGCATCGATATTACCGATCTTTCTTATGACAAGGGTGGTAAGACTGTTTGTCTTATTGGCCTTGAACAGATTAATAAGTGACAATGTAACCTTATAAAAGGTATACAGGCCTACAAAGTAGATAAGGAATCCCGGATAGTCCCTGGTAACATGGTGGAATATAAGGAAGCATACGGCAATTGCCAGGACCATTCCCATGACCAGGAGCATCCTGTGGGCGATGAGATATGTCCTTATGTCGGTCTTCTGCTTATTCCTTGATACGAGCTTCATGCCGCTTCCCAGGAGCAGTCCTGCCCTCATGAAAGTCAGCATGATGTAGTAAAGACACATAATAAGATACCAGGGCGACCTTAAGATAGCCGATGCAAATCCGTTTATCATTATAAACAGGACATCCATCAGTAAGGAAGGAACCATCGTAGCCACAGTGAGCTTTGAGAAGTCCTTTCTTAAAGCTCCGATAAACTTTCGTAAAAGATCCATAGATATCAGTTACGCATGCTGTGGATCGGAGCGGGGATCCTTCCTCCTCTGTTGATAAAGTCGGCACAGGAAGACTTATTAACGGACATGATGGGAGCCATGCCGAGAAGTCCGCCGAATTCAACGGAGTCACCCACTCCCTTTCCGGGAACGGGAATGATCCTTACTGCAGTAGTCTTATTATTGAACGTACCCAGGGCCATCTCGTCGGCAATGATACCGGAGATAGTCTCTGCGGTGGTGTCGCCGGGGATGGCGATCATGTCAAGTCCTACGGAGCAGACACAGGTCATGGCCTCAAGCTTCTCCAGGAGGAGCGAGCCCGACTTGGCTGCGGCGATCATACCCTCATCCTCGGATACCGGGATAAATGCACCGGAGAGTCCGCCGACGAAGGAAGATGCCATGGTTCCGCCCTTCTTTACCGCATCGTTGAGCATGGCAAGCGCTGCCGTTGTTCCCCAGGTTCCGCAGGTCTCAAGACCGAATTCCTCAAGGAGTCTGGCAACGGAGTCACCGACTGCAGGGGTAGGAGCCAGGGAAAGATCGATTATACCGAAGGGAACGTTAAGTCTCTCGGATGCTTCCCTTGCAACCAGCTCACCAACTCTGGTGATCTTGAATGCAGCCTTCTTGATGGTCTCCGCTACGACACCGAGATCTGCACCTCTCACACCCTCGAGGGCATGCTTAACGACACCGGGGCCTGAGATACCCACGTTAATGACGCACTCGGGCTCACCGGGGCCCAGAAAAGCGCCGGCCATAAAGGGATTATCCTCGGGAGCATTTGCGAATACCACAAGCTTGGCGCATCCGATGGCGTCTCTGTCCGCCGTAAGCTCCGCAGCCTTTTTGATGGTAACGCCCATATCCCTGACGGCATCCATGTTGATCCCCGTTCTCGTGGAAGCGAGATTAACGGAGGAACAAACAAAATCCGTGGTGGCAAGGGCCTCGGGGATGGAATTAATAAGTACCTTATCTGAATTTGTATAACCCTTCTGAACAAGGGCGGAGAAACCGCCTACAAAGTTAACACCGCAGGTCTTTGCTGCCCTGTCCAATGTCTTTGCGAAGGGTACGTAGTCGCTGGAACCGCAGGCAGCGGCAACGATGGAGATGGGCGTTACCGAGATCCTCTTGTGGATGATGGGTACACCGTACTTCTTGCTTATCTGTTCACCGACTTCCACAAGTTTGCCTGCATAGCGGCAGATCTTATCATAGATCTTATTACAGGACTCCTCCACCGATGAAGCGGCGCAATCCATGAGGGAAATACCCATGGTGATGGTCCTGATATCCAGATGCTGCTCATTGAACATCTGCATTGTTTCAATTATCTCAAAATCCTTAATCATGAATATAACTCCTTGGCTCAGATCCTGTGCATCTTATCGAAAAGATCGGTGTGCTGTATCGTTATGGAAACACCGAGCTCCTCGCCCAGGGAATTGAGCTTGTCC
>DNAE01000045.1:2799-5170 GCA_003543635.1 Clostridiales bacterium
TCCAGGATAGTCTGTGAGATATCCTTGATGTTGATATTGTTGTCAGCAAGAAGGTTCGAGACCTTCGCGATTATACCGACCTTATCCTTACCTATTACCGAGATTACCGCAGTATTCTTACCGGATGCCATAAATATATGCCTCCCAATCTATTTGTAACAGAAATTATAATAACATACTTTGAGAGATAGCATTAGCACATTTTATGCCGTCGATGGCCGAGGACATTATGCCTCCTGCATAACCCGCGCCCTCTCCTATAGGATAAACCCCCTTAAGGGCAAGGCTTTCAAAGGAATCCCGGTCTCTGGGGATCCTGACGGGGGATGAAGATCTGGTCTCCACTGCCGTTAAGACGGCATCATCGCAGTCAAATCCCCTGATCTTCCTTCCCATAAGGGAAACGCCTTCCCTGATGGTATCGATAAAGATTCCGGGCAGGATATCTCCGAGATCAACGGGCACCGCTCCCGGGCGGTAAGTGGGCAGGATCCTTGAGGCGTATGTTCCGCTCCTGGAATTCTTCAGATCTCCGTATGTCATATAGGGTGCAAAGGAATTGCCCCCGGCAACCGTAAAAGCCTTCCTTTCAAGCTCATCCTGAAGATCCATTCCCGCCAGAGGATCTTCCCCTATCTCCTTAGGATCAAAGGGGACCAGCAAAGCCGCATTGGAATTCCTGTTATCCCTGGCCCGGTAACTCATACCGTTGGTGCATACGGCATCAGGAAAGGACGCCGAGGGAACTACTTCGCCTCCGGGGCACATACAGAAGGTATAAAGCTTCTTTCCCGTTCCCGTATCCACGGACAACTTATAATTGGCGGCACTTATATTCTTATAAAGGGCCGTATCAAATCCGTACATGGCCCGGTCGATATCTTCTCTTAAATGCTCTATACGGACTCCCATGGAAAAGGGTTTACTCTCGATCCCGAGAAGCCTTACATTTTTCCTGATGAGATCGCGGCTGCTGTTTCCTACGGCCAGGATCAGCCTGTCTGCGGGGATCTCCTCCTTATCCGTAATGATCCCCTTAACTCCGTTGTCATCATAAAGGATCTCCAGGAGTTCCTCTTCAAATCTGATATGTCCCCCCAGGGATAAGATCTCCTCGCGGATCCCCTTTACCACATGGACAAGATTATCGGTACCCACATGGGGATGGGCGTCGTAGATTATATCCTCCGGGGCTCCGTAGTTCATCATGACCTTGCCGATGAATCCCTTTAGGCCCGAAGAAACGCCGGTATAAAGCTTTCCGTCGGAGAAGGTCCCGGCTCCTCCCTCGCCGAACTGTATGTTGGAGGATGGATCGATCAAGCCCTTTTCCTTATAGACCGATACATCAGCGCTCCTCTGATCCACCCTTCTGCCCTTCTCGATAACGATGGGGGAAAGTCCGTATCTTGCAAGGATCAAGGCGCAGAACATACCCGCAGGGCCAAAACCCACTATCACGGGGCGTTTTACGCCGGGAAGCGGTCTTCTGTTCAGATTAATAAGGGCTTCAGCATCAAGATCAGGGCGCTTTTGTCCTGTTACTATCCTATATACCACCTTTACCCTGTCCTTATGTCTGGCATCGATAAAGGATCTTTCTATATAAAAGTCGGACCTTCCCGCCTTCTTTGCTACGGCGTCAAAAACGGAAGGAACATTTCCGATCTCACAGGGCTTAAATACAATATCCTTTGTCATGGGCTCTCCGATGCTATGGCGTCGGCACAGGCCATGGCAGAACTCCAGGCCCATTGAAGATTATAGCCGCCGCAGGGTCCGTCCACATTTAAGGTCTCTCCGATCACATAAAGGCCGGGGAATTCCTTAAGCATAAGGTTCTCATCCACGCAGGAAAGCTTTAAACCTCCGCCCGTCACCTGTGCGGAATCAAGACCCCTTGTTCCCGTGAGTGTCATGGTAAAACTCTTAAGGTTACGGGCAATATCCCCCCTGCGGGAAAGGACCACCTCTGCTACCTCCCTTAAGACCATACCCGACATATCCTCTGAAGTCTTGACGTTTCTTCTTTCTATCTCGGCGCGAAGAGCTTCTTCCTCCATGTCAGGGAACATATCAAAGGAGATCTGCGCAGATCTTATCCCCTTCATGCGAAGCCTGTTAAATATGCCGGAAAGCTGCATTATACAGATGCCGGAAACACCGTAATCCGTAAAGAGCATCTCACCTTCTTCTGAAGCGACTATCCTTCTGTCCACGATGAGGTCGGCTCTTCCGTTTACCCTGATGCCGGAAAGATTCCTTATATCCTCCTCCCGTACATTAAACTGCACAAGGGACGGATAGATCTTCTCCATATGGGATGTTGAGACAAAGGGCGCAAGGAGCTTTAATCCCGAGCCGTCGGATC
>DNAE01000027.1:0-5660 GCA_003543635.1 Clostridiales bacterium
ACTACGGCATCATGGAGAAGGCGGAAGGGGTCCTTTGCATCCCCGCGGAATTCGGCTGGAACGACGTGGGATCCTGGGATTCCCTGGAGAAGGTGTTCCGTACTGACGACAAGGGAAATGTCCGGGTGGGTGACTGCGAGACCATAGACTGCAAGAACAATGTTTTCTTCGACAAGACCGGAAAGAAGCTCATCGCCGGCATCGGTCTCACCGATCTTGTGGTGGTAAATACCGACGATGCCATACTTGTCTGCTCCAAGGAGCGTGTCCAGGACGTTAAGGCCATGGTGGACAGACTTAAGGACAAGGGAAGAGAGGAACTCCTTTGAAGATAGCGATTGATCTTACCGCGACCCCGAAGAACAAGACGGGGATCGGTCGATATATGCTGGGATTGCTCAAGGGTCTCCAGGAGACCGACAATGCCAACGAATATTTTCTGTTTGCCCAGGACGACGATCTGGACGGATTCGGAGTTTATAAGGATAACTTCCATTTCGTTCCCGTTAAGAGCAAGATCTTGCGTAAGACATATCTGCGTATCCTCTGGGAGCAGGTGGTCTTCCCCTTCAGGTTGCGCAAGCTTAAGATCGACCTTCTGCACTGTCCCAACTACACCATGCCCTATACAGCGAGGTTCATATCCCCCAAGACCGCGATCCAGGGGACCTTCCACGACATGACATACTTCATCCATCCGGAATATCTGATCGGCTGGAAGTGCAGGATGTTCCGGGGATACATAAAGGAAACGGCCAAGCGCGCCGACAAGATCCTCACCATCTCCTTAAACTCCAAGAAGGATATCCCGAAGTTCTGTAAGCTTCGCAATCCCGATATAGCCGTTACCTACATGGGGGTTAAGGAGGGGTTCTTCGAATCCGCCCCTGCCACCGACGAGGTGCTTTCCAAGTACAGGATAAGCGGCGATTACATCCTCTATGTGGGTACCTTGGAGCCCAGGAAGAACGTCCCCGGATTGATCCGCGGATACAGGGCCCTTCCCGAGGAGGTAAGGAACAGATATAAACTCGTCATAACCGGTAAGAAGGGCTGGCTCTACGATGAGATCTTCGATACGGTGAATTCCGATCCCGAACTCCGGGAGAATGTCATCTTTACGGGATTTGTGGATGACTGTGACATGATGCCCATTATGAAGAGGGCGGGGGCCTTTGCCTACATTTCCTTCTACGAGGGCTTCGGCATTCCGGTCATCGAGGGAATGGCAAGTTCCGTCCCCACGGTCACATCCTACGGCTCCTCCCTGGAGGAGGTGGCGGACGGTTGCTGCTATCTTTGTGATCCAGGGGATACGAAGAGCATAGCAGCCGCACTGGAAAAGGCCTGCGAAGACAGGGACGGCCTTAGGGAAAAGGCCCTTGAACGTGCAGCTTTCTTCACTTGGAAAAGGTGTGCGGAGGAGACCCTCAAGTCCTACGAGGACTGTATCAACGCAGTCTCGAATAGATAAGACGGCGGAGGAAGTTCGGAAGGACGCATATGACCGCGTGGGGAAGAGCCCCCGTCAGATAGTCTCCCATGGAGCTCCAGCCTTCCTTTCTCATCCACCTGTGAAATCTCAGCATATCCTTGGCATACTTTGCCCCGCCGCGCCTCTTATAGGTATCGTCGTCTGTCCTCATGAGGAGCAGGGCGGTGTTGATATTGCGTGCGCGGAAACCCTTCATGAGAAGCCTCACCCACAGATAGTAATCCTCGAAAAGGGGATATTCACCGCTATAGCCCCCCGCCTCCAGGACGGCCTTCTTCGAGAACATCACCGAGGGGTGGTTAAAGGGGTTCCTCTTCCTTGAGAATCTCTTGATATCTTCGAAGTCCCCGGGGACCTTGCGCGTACCCTCCCTTTGGGAAGGATCGTTCTTGAATTCGCTTATGTCGCTTCCCGCAATGGCAAGATCCGGATCCTCTTCAAAGAGGGCGAGTTCCTTTTCCATCCTGTCGGGAAGGGAGATATCGTCATCGTCCATCCTGGCGACCAGGTCTGTCTTCACAACGGAAAGACCTTTGTTGAGGGCAATGCCCAGGCCTGAGTTCTTCTCCAGGACGACGCTTCTGACGGTTTCTTTGAAAGATGAGATCACACCACGGACTTCCGGTGAAACGGGGCCGTCCTCCACTATGATGATCTCCAGGGGAGGGATCGTCTGGGACATAATGCTTTCCAAAGCCTCCCTGAGGTTGCCGGGATCGGTCTTCCCGTATACGGACATCAATACGGAGTATTCTTTACTCGGCATCGTTCTTATCTTCCGGAACGGGAGGAGCCTCCACCGATCTGAAGGTGGTCTTGTTATCCTCGAAGGTCCTGTTATAGAGGTTGGGTGTAAATATCGCCCTGATGGTGAGGAACATTATCTTGAGGTCCTGCAGGACTGAATAGTTCTTGATGTAAAGAAGATCGTAGCGGAGCTTATCCTGGGGTGTGGTATCGTAGTTACCCGCAACCTGGGCAAGACCCGTGATACCGGCCTTGACCGCGAATCTCTGGGAATAACCCGGGATCTCCTTCTCGAAATTGGCGACGAATTCGGGCCTTTCGGATCTGGGACCCACGACGCTCATGTCGCCCATGAGAACGTTGAAGAACTGGGGTACCTCATCGAGCTTCGACCTTCTGAGGAACTTTCCGAAGGGGGTGACCCTGGGGTCGTCCTTACCGGATATAACGGCGCCCGTGGCGGATTCGGCATCCTGTCTCATGGTACGGAGCTTATAGATCCTGTAGGGCTTGTTGTTGATGGTGAGCCTCTCCTGACGGTAGAATACCGGGCCGCCGTCGCTCAACTTGATGATGATGGCGCAGATGAGGATTATGGGAGAGGAGAGGATGATGGCGACAAGGGAGATACAGATATCGATGGCCCTCTTAACGATCCTCTGCTCGAAGGTCAGGCCCATCCTGTCGATGAGCATTACCATAAGGTCGTTCAGATTGATGGTCCTGGATCTGTAAAGGCTGATCTCGTAGAACTGGGGAACGACATAAACGACGGTCTTATGCTTGGCACAGGCGAGGATTATGTCCGACTTTACGTCCTCCGGGACATCGGGACAGAGGAATATCTCCGAGTTGGAGCGGATCGCGGATCTCACCGCCGATCTGTCCGAATACTTGATGGCCTTTGTGAGGTTGAGATCGAGACCCTTAACGGAGGGGTCGATCTTGTCCATGACCGTCTTCATGGTGGCCTTGTTGGAGCCGATGATGATGAGGTCTCCGTTCTCGTACATCCTGTGGCTTACGAAGTTACAGATCATCTCCCAAATGAAGACATAGAAACAGAGCACGATAAAGCTGATGATAAGAACCCTTCTCGAGAAGGCACGCTGTTCCAAAAGGTCCTTCGCGGAGATGGTTATCAAAGTGAGGATAAAAGCGAAGTAAAGTGTCTGGGACACGACATCCAGGTTCTTCTTCCTGAAGAATCGGGACATTTGAAGGAAATCCGCCAGCAGGATCGTTGCGATGGTGATGACGGGAGCAAGCGCAAGATAAGCGTCAAAGTTGTTGACGCTGGAAGTCGTGTCGGTCAGTTCGCTTCCGAAGACTGCGAAGAAACTCGTTACATATGCAAGGTGTACCACCAGGACAAGTCCCGTAATGAACAGGAGCTTGAAAATATGGGGTACGGTCAGATAATTTCTCATTAGTAAATAGACACCCTGAAGCCGTTATTTTTGTTCAAGATATAGTATTATATCATTTTATGCGTAACTTACAAAAATTATAAAAAAAAAGAAAGAAATTAGGGTTGAAAGTTGCGCTGTCTAAAAGTATAGTTTTAATAGCAATTTAGGTCGATCAGTGTGCGACCATTCACATATATAAGGGGCGTCTGCGAGATGAAGAAGAACGGAAACGGAAACGACAAGAACAGTCTTCCGGCTGTAAGACCCGGTGTCCGGGCCGCAATGAACAGCGGAGATAACGATATCAGACCTGTTGAGAAGCGTGGCATGAAGGAGCCCGAGTTCTCTGCAAGACCCGAGAGAGTGTCTGACTCCAAGGGAAAGAAGAGAAATGTCAGGAATAAGAAGAAGGGTGGCGCAGGCAAGGTCGTTGCCGGTGTTGCCGCAGCTCTTATCATCATCGCAGGTGCAGGTGCCGGAGTCCTCTGGAAGAAGGGCTTTTTTGAGAAGAAGTATGAAGTTTCCTATGCGGACGGCACGGTAGCAGAGCTCACAGTATCCGAGCTCCGTGAAGGTCTCTCATCCGAGACCTTTGCCCCCGGTATCATCATCGGCGGCGTGGACGTCGGCGGCATGACCAAGGAGGCCGGCCTTCAGGCGGTCAAGGATGCCCAGCCCGATGATCCCTTTGGTTTCAATATCCAGCTCAACCTCGACGACGTCATGTACGATCTGGATCTTTCATCCCTCTCCTATACTTCCGATGTGGAACAGAAGGTGGAAGAGGCATATTCCTATCTGAAGCCCACGGGTGAAGAGGATGCAGATGCCCTCATCAACATCTTCAATGCCAGGGAGGCCCTTAAGAGCACTCCCAAGGAATTCGAAGTGGAGTACACCCTGGTAACAGACGGCGTGGACGATCTCGTTCACGGAGTACTGGACGATAAGAGCACCGAGGCAGTTGATGCCGAGCTTACGGGATTCGACGAGGAGAGTCTCACATTCACTTTCACGGATTCCCAAAGGGGTTATGTGGTGGACGTGGACAGTGCCGTAACGGATGTCAAGGCTCTCCTTGATGCCGGAACATATACGGGTATCGTTGACGTGGCGGCTCAGATCGAGGAGCCTGCCGTTACCAGCGAGGACATCGAGAACGATTTCGGTCTTGTTTCCTCCGCTTCCTCCACGACGTCCGCCAACAGCAACAGGAACCATAACATCTCCATCACCTGTGAGAAGCTCAACGGTCTGATCCTCAATCCCGGAGATTCCTTCTCCTTCAACACTTATATCGGTCAGAGGACTTCTGCCGCAGGTTACCTCGAGGCAGGCGTTATCGTTAACGGCGCCCTTGAGCAGGATCTCGGTGGCGGCGTATGCCAGGTTAGTTCCATGCTCTATCAGGCTGCGGTAAAGGCCGATCTCCAGATCGACGAGAGACACGAGCACATGTGGCCCTCATCCTATGCCGTTGCCGGCACTGATGCGGCCGTCGACTATCCCGCACAGGACTTCAAGTTTACGAACAACAGCGGATATCCCATCTATATCAGCGCTTACTGGAACCCCGACAACAGCGTGATCACCATTAATTTCTACGGTCACATGTTCCCCGACGGACAGTATATCGATTTCATCGGTGAGACGATCTCCACGAATCCCGCAGGCACCCAGTACGTTGCCAACGAGAGCATGGAAGTGGGAACCACGAGCCAGGTAAGAGCAGGACATAACGGAGTTACCGCAGTGGGTTATCAGGTTTGGTACGATGCAAACGGTAACGAGATCGAGCGTATCGCCCTTCCCACATCCCACTACGCCACCATAACCACATTGATCGAGGTCGGAGTACTCAATTCCGACGGTTCCATCGCATCCCTTGACGGAGAGACCGGAGAGCTTTCGGATGTTGTCGATGAAGACGACGATGATGACGATGACGATGATGATGATGACGATGACGACGATGAAGAGACGACTCCCGAGACGACTCCCGAGAC
>DNAE01000027.1:5724-10192 GCA_003543635.1 Clostridiales bacterium
GAGACAACTCCGGAGACGACTCCCGAGCCCACACCCGAGCCCACACCCGAACCGACTCCCGAGCCTACACCCGAGGCCGCGGATTCCGGGGAGGAAGATACGGGATCCGATTCTTCGGAAGAGTGATATCGTCTGATAAAGGAATGATCATATGAGATCTGTATCGGCTTCAAACGAATTACTGTTGTCCGATACTTCGGTACCGGATCTGTTCATAATCCAATACATGCAGGACCTTTCAAAGGATGCCGTGGGTCTTTACCTGTGGCTCCTTATGAACGGCATGAAGGAATTCTCCAAAGAGGAAGCCGATAAGTTCGGACTGATCTCCCCGAAGGATGTGGAGGAGGCCCTCGTATCCCTTGTATCCGCGCTGCTCATAAGCCGCAGGGACGACGGAACCTACGTTTTCGAGGATATCAAGAAGAGGGAAGTGGATACCTATATCAAGAACAGGTCTCAGAATACGGATCATCTTGAGGGAACAGCCCTCAATTCCGACGAGAAGGCCAGGAACGTCCTCGCGGACAGTATCAATAAGACCTTCTACCAGGGCAATATGCCATATCTGTTCTACAGGCTGATCGATAACTGCCTTTACGACTACGCCTTTGATTCCGCCGTGGTATACAGTCTCTTTAAGGAGGGACGGGACAGAAGGATCCATCTCAAGGTCAATCCCATGTATAAGATGGCGGAGGAGTGGAATGCCAAGGGATATAAGAAACCCGAGGATCTGGAGAAATACTTCAGGGCGAAGAACGATATCGAGAAGATGACCGCCGTCATGGGCAGGCTTTCCAGAAGAAGGATGAACGGAGTGGATATCGACTACATAAACAAGTGGGTCGGGGAATACGGTGCAACTCCGGATCTGGCGGAATATGCCTTTAAGGTCAACGAATGGAGGGGCAATATCACCTTTAAGCATGTGGATGACAAGCTCAAGGAGTGGTATGCCGCAGGTGTCTCGAGCATTGATGCCGCCCAGGTCTATGAGGCGGAGAGAAAGACCGAGAATCAGAATAGGGACAGGAAGATAAGGGGAAAGAACGGATACTTCCGGACGGGAGACGAGGCCGGTATCAAGATCGACCTGAAGGAAGAGCCCGATAAGAAGCCGAAGAAGAAGGAAGACCCCGTGGAACAGGATGATATCCTGGATCTGTTTGGTAGTGACGATGAAGACGATTAAAGGACTTATAGCCGAGAGGATCAAGAGCGATAAGGCGATCAAGAGCATCAGACGGGAAGATCTGGTGGCTTCCGTATATGCAAAGTATCCGGAACTCAAGAAGACCGATGACGAGTTGATAGACCTTCGCGAGGAGCGTATCTTCGCCGCCATCGAACATGATAAGGAATCCATCCCCCTCCTGGACAAGAGGGAGGAGGAACTCAAGAAATACCGGGACGAATTCATAAAGAAGAACGGTATAGATCCCCTTTTTGACGATGAGAAGGAGCTTTGCGGCAAGTGCCACGATACGGGCTTCATAACCTTGAAGAACGGAAGCCGCGCCGTATGCAGGGACTGCATGAAGGAGGAGCTCAACGAGTGCTTCGATTCCTCGGGCATGGGAGATTTCCGTTCCTATACCCTGAAGTCCTTTGACTTTGCCTATTTCGGCGACGCAGGTAAGAGGAAGGAAGTATTCTCCTCCGTTAAGGAGATGTTCGAGGATAGGCCCGACAGGCAGCTTTTGAAGATCTATTCCGGCGGTACCCAGACGGGAAAGACGTATCTTTCCGTGGTGCTTGCCAAGTATGCCATAATCGAAGGCAAGAGTGCCTTCTACGTCAAGGCGGAGGACCTGGAGGAGCGTGACCTCCGATACGATGAAGGGGTGACGGATTCCGATTTCCTCGTGATCGACGATTATTCCGCCGCCATCACCGGAAACAGGAGGATAGCATCCTCCATAAACGGCATCCTGGAATCGAGATGCGCATCCGGCAGGGCGACCCTCGTGGTATCCTCCGAGCCCCACGATATGCTCGTGGGCGGAAGCGATGTGCGCATCGCAGGTAAGCTTTCCAAGGCGGGCAGGATATGCGGGTAAGATCCGGGATCGACATGGTATCCGTCGACCGCATCAGGAAGAATGTAGCAAACGAAGACGGAGCTTTCATGAGAAAGTGTTATACGGAGGGGGAGATATCAAGGATAAATGCATCCTCCTCTTCCATAGATAAGAGGGCGGAGAGCTTTGCCGCCTGCTTTGCCGCTAAGGAAGCGGCTTCCAAGGCCCTTGGAACGGGCATTATGACAAAGGGGATAGGTCTCACGGACTTCGAGGTGGTAAAGGACAACGCGGGAGCGCCCTCCATAAGGTTCCTCGGAGAAGCAAGGGAGACCGCGGAAAGATTAAAGGTGATATCTTCTTCCTTAAGCCTTACCCACGAGAAAGGATATGCCGCAGCAGTGTGCGTGCTTTTGACCGATGAAGAGAACGGGTAATAAGGATAAAGATAAGGACATAAAAAAGAAGGGCTTGTTCGGCAAGAAGGATAAGGGCCTGCCGGAGTTTGAACCCAAGGAAAAGGGTGTCAGACACGTGGAGGATGCCGCCAGGTTCCTGGACGACCATAACAGCTTCTCCTCCGACTTCGCGGAACCCGAGGACATGGCTTCCGCCTGGGGTCTCGGCGTAAAGGATATAACCGTCGAGAACAGGAAGAAAAAGGTCCTGATAAGACTCGGCATAGCCTTCTTTATCACGGTGCTCCTGGCTGCCATGGTGTTCTTCATCCTTCCGGGCATCCTTCCGGGATTCTTCAAGGGATCCAATATCGAACTGTTCGTGGAGAAGAACGTAAACTACGATTATGACGATTCCTACAGGGTGGTTAAGGAGACCTCCGCCTGCCTGATGACCGAACCTGATCCCGCATCTGATTTCATTACCCAGGTCCTTTATAACGAGCCCGTTAAGCTCATAAGCGAAGACGAGACCACGGGTTATTCCTATATCGAGACGACGGACGGCATAGAAGGATACGTTAAGAGCAACGTCCTGACCTCGGACACGGAGTCGGTGGAACCTGACCTTCACGAGTATAAGCTCATCGTTTCCGATACTTCCAAGAACATCATGACCCACGCGAGCCAGGGTACCCTTATAACCAAGGTGGCCATGAATACCGTCCTTTATGCGGACGTAAAAAGGGACGGCGTATACCAGGTATCCCTCCCCGGCGGGGATTCCGGATGGATCGGATCCTCCGGTGTCATCGAGATCGGTCCCCGAGAGGAGACCGAGGAAGTCTCCACCCGTTACTTTGTCAGCTCTGCGTTAAGCTTCGTCAATTCCGCCTACCTTCCCGGGGGCATGACCATGAACGGCATGTCCATCGAGGGCCTCGTATATATCTGTTCCTGCGTCAACGGCATCAAGATGCCCAGGGTAGCGGAGGAGCAGATGGAGATGGGTACGGAGGTCCAGCTCCAGTACGATGTGGTTACGGGGGAACTCATGATCGACTCCATCGTTCCCGGGGATATCCTGTTCCTGAGGAGCCCCTACGGTGATTCCTATAACAGGATCTATGAGATGGCCATATGTACCGATACGGGCACTCTCCTCATGGTTTCCGGCTCCGGTACCACCATCAGGCTCACCTCTTTTGATGCCTCCAGCGAGCTTTGTGACAGGATCATATGTGTAAGGAGAGTTTTTTCACAATAAAACCCTTGCAAGAACGATTCACATGTGATATTATCTCTTTTGCGTTTTAAAGACTAATGGGAGGTGTTTCCAATGGCTAAGTGTGAAGTCTGTCAGAAGGATACATTTTTTGGAAGAAAGATAAGAATCACGCGTTCGCAGATCTCACGTCGTGCTCTGACTACGCAGAAGCCTAATGTTCATAGCGTTAAGGTTGTCGTTGACGGCACTCCTAAGACAATGCATGTTTGCACACGCTGCCTTCGTTCCGGCCTCGTAAAGAGAGCATAAAAGAGCGGAGATATCTTAAAAAAGTATCCAAGAACTGCCAAGGGCAGTTCTTTTTTTTGCAATAAAACGGATCAGCTGTCTGACCTTACGATCATCCAGGAGTCGAGGGAGGTATTATCTTCGGCAAGAAGATCGTCAAAACCCCAGTACATGGTGAAGATGATGTATTCGTTATCACCTTCGGGTAAGCAGAATCTGAAGCTGCCGTCGTCTTCCCTCATAAAACACATCATTGAAGTGTCGCCCTCGTCCGGTCCTCCGGAGCCCACCCGGGCGAATACGTAACTGTCCTCGTTGATATCGAAGCCCGACACGTCTATGCCCCACTCCTCTGCTGTGGAATAGAAGGTACTCGCATCCTCGAACAAGTAATTCCCGTAAGGCACCAGGTTGTTTTCAAGTGTCCTGTATCCGAAGGTGTGGCTGTTGACGGGGTAGACGGTGGGAATTTCCGTGATGTTTTGATCCACGAGCCCGTTGGCGATATCCCGCAGTTCCAGAAGATCCTC
>DNAE01000123.1 GCA_003543635.1 Clostridiales bacterium
CTGCCTGTACTCTGGGCTGCTCGGTCACGAGCTGGGGATTATTCCTGGAAAGCACCGATGTGCTGGCGCGGTGACCTGCGGAAGCATTTACGGAATTGTCGAATCCGGATGCGATGACCGTGATCATGATCTCATCCTCAAGGGATGTATCGATAACGGCACCGACGATGATCTCTGCCTCGGGAGCAACAGCCTCTCTTACGAGCTTGGCTGCCATATCGATCTCCTGGAGCTTCATGTTCCTTCCGCCCGTGAAGTTCACGATCACGCCGTTAGCGCCTTCGATGGTGGTATCAAGGAGAGGAGAGTTGATGGCCTGCTTAACAGCGGATGTTGCTCTTCCCTCACCGGAGGCACGGCCGATACCCATGTGGCATACGCCGGCCTTCGTCATTACTCTTCTTACGTCTGCAAGGTCGAGGTTGATGAGTCCGGGGATGGCTACGAGATCGGAGATACCCGCAACACCGAACTTCAATACCTGATCTGCCATATTGAATGCATCCTCGAAGGATGTATCGTCGTCAACTACTTCAAGGAGCTTGTCGTTGGAAACGACAACGAGGGAATCAACATACTTCTCGAGTTCCCTGATCCCGCGCTCCGCATTGGAGGCTCTTCTCGCACCCTCAAAACCGAAAGGTCTTGTTACGACTGCAACTGTGAGGATACCCAGCTCCTGGGCGATCTGTGCGACAACGGGAGCAGCACCTGTTCCTGTTCCGCCGCCCATGCCTGCCGTGATGAAGAGCATGTCTGTTCCGTTGATGGCCTCTGCGATCTCGTCCTTGGACTCCTCTGCAGCCTTCTCTCCGACACTGGGATCTGCGCCGCATCCAAGACCTCTTGTCACCTTCTCGCCGATCTGGATCCTGATGGGAGCTTTAGATCTTGCCAAAGCCTGATTGTCGCTGTTAATGGAGATAAAATCGATCCCCTGCACTCCGCTGTCGAGCATCCTGTCAACTGCATTGCATCCGCCGCCGCCGACACCGATGACCTTAATGGTCGCAAAGTGTTCCTCGTCCAAAACAAAACCGCGCTTATTGTCAGACATATAACGTATCCTCCGAACAATTCATTACTATATATAGTACAACATCTTGAATTTTAACCTAAATATTGTGCGTCTTCAATATAAAAGTTAATAATACGCTTATAATGTTAAGCTTTTTTAGATAATTATGCAAACTTCTTCTCATTTCCGTTGTGTTACGGTTATGATACAGACTCTCTGAAGATATATTCGTCTCCCGTCATATCCAGGGCTCCGTGGGGGAGATTATACATGGCGCCCTCCTCGATGGCGTACATGAGCCAGTGCATATCGTCGGAGATATTGTCGATGTCGTCGAGCTTAACCTGAAGGTCAGACCCCTCCGGGAGTGTCACCGTTATGAAGATAAGTCCCGAGGGCACTATCCTCACCTCCTTCAAGTTCTCGAAAAGGCTGTAATCGTCGTCCTTCGTACTGTTCTCGTCGGCCGCGAGCACCGCTCCCAGGACGATTATCATCTTCTGGTAATCCATATCCTCCAGGATATCCAGCTTCTTTCCCAGGACCGCGTGGTCGATATTAAGTCCGCTTATAACGGGATGTACGTCGGCGGTATATTCCGCGGAGAACTCCAGGACAGTTCCCTCATCGTCGATGGCGATGTAGCCGTCCGGGGTCTTTATGTAGGCGATCTTCGTCCTCTCGTCCAAGGTAACCCTGATGCCCGAGGGGAACACGGGGACCACGGAAGCGGACATGATATAGGGGTTCTCGGAAACGAGCCTTCTGGCGGAGGAGCTGTGTCTCGAGAAGATATGCTCTCCTTCGCTGATTCCCATATACTCGATTATGTATTCGTCGGGAAGGGCGTGATTTCCCTCGATGAAGATGTTATCCACCCTCATGGAAGGAAGGCTCATGAAGGCCCAGATGAACAGCAGGACCGATATTCCCAGGTAGATCCAGAGGATCGTAAGGAACTTTAAGGGGAAGTCCTTGAGGTAGAGCCTCTGACCCAGGGGAAGTCCCGTCTCCTTACGGAGCTTGCGGAGTCTGGCCTTCTCGGCCCTCTTCTTTCTGGCTTCCTCCCTGGCAAGTTCTATCTTCCTTGCATATTCCTCGGCAGCCTTGGCCCGCCTCTGCCGGGCAAGCCTTTTCTCCTCGGCCTTTATCTGTTCCTTGTCGGGGGCTTTATCTTTTTCGGGCGCGGCTTCAGGGGCGGCTTTTTCCTCCGCCTCTATCCCGCCTTCTTCGTCCGCCTCCTCGAGGCCGAACAGCTTGTCTAACTCTTCATCGTTCATTAGTCAGATAGTCGTCTATTGCCTTTGTTATCCTCTCGGAACAGTCGGGGACTGCCAGCTTAAGGGCATTGCTCCTCATTGTCTTTCTCTTCTCGTCGTCCTTGAGAAGGTCCTCCAGCACCGGGAAGAGTTTTCCTTCGCAGACGTCATCATCCTCCATCATGACGGCACCTCCGATATCCACAAAGGCTTGGGCATTGAAGTTCTGGTGCTTCTGGGCCGCATAGGGATAGGGGATGAACACTGAGCAGGCACCCATGGCCGCGATCTCCGCGCAGGTGACGGCTCCCGCCCTGGTGATGGATACATCCGCCGCCGCCATATAGTCGTTGGGGTTATCCACGTATTTCATGATGGTCAGGTTATCGGGCACCTTGAATCCCTCGGGAAGAAGGGCACTCTG
>DNAE01000204.1:0-3876 GCA_003543635.1 Clostridiales bacterium
ACAGGAAATCTTTTTTCGGGAAAAGCATTATTCTCTCCCCTTCTGCCCGATTATCAGCTTATTTCCTAATAATGTGCCACCCACCTTGCTACAGGTGGTACGGCTGCTGGCAAGCATGAAGCAAAAAGGAGCTTTCTCAATTTAGTTTTGAGACAGCCCCTTCAGGTCCCGTAAAACATCGATATGTGTTAAAGTGTGATCATGGAAAACAGGATATCGGAACATGAGAAGAAACTTTACCGGGAAGCGGTGATCTCCTACGGAGTTCCCCTGGTCACTCTGTTCGCGGCGACGATCGAGCTCCTGATCTGCCTTGTTATAGAGAAAGAGATCTTCGAATGCCTTCTTGTTCTTCTTTTGGCCTGTGCCTTGATATTTTGTCTCGTTATGGCACTTCGTGGAGCATCCCGCCGGAAAAAGAAAGTGGAGTTACGGCAATACGAGGCCTTTGAAGGCGAGGTCGTCTCAAAGGAGGATGGCCTGGTCCTGGTTGTGAAGAAGATGTCCTGTGATCCCATTAAGATCAAATTGGACGAGGATACTTACAAGCAGATATACAAGGGCTGGAAGGGAATAGTCGTAAGGATAACGGATGAGAAGAAGGGCGTGAGGTTTATCTCCGAGGAGTCTTACGAAGGATTTGATCTCCCGGCCGAGAATTCCGTTTCCTCGGCATACCGGAGGAAATTGGTGCTCCGTTTGACGGGCTTCCTGATCTTAAATCTCGTTCTTGATGTATCGGTTTATGTTTTTTCTTCGGGCGCCTTCCCTTTGCCGCTTGTTTTTCTTGCTGCGGTGGTCTTGTTCTCGCTTATGAGCGTGGCGGCTTCCCGGGTGCTCTACAGGAACTATACCGAGAAGAAGGGTGAGTTGCTCTTTGTCTGGCTTTTATGGATCGCTCTTGTGATATCGTGCTGTTTTGCAGGAACAGCATGGCTCTTTTTTGCGGCTGTTATTATCAATGTGATCTTTACCCTTCTGCTTTACGGGAAAGATATCCTGGTGGCATGGAAGATAGTAAGAGGGGAATACTTGTGCGCTCCGGTTAAGGTCGTTTCCCGTGAGATGATAAGTTACGGAGGCTATAAACATCAAACGTTTATCTGGTCCCTTGCCGTGTCGCAAGGCTCCGGGTGCTGCCATAAGGTCTTTATCGGAAGGAGGCTTTTCCGGGAGGTATCGGAGGGGGATAGCGGAGTGCTCTTAAAGGTCGATGTCCCCTTCGGCAAGCCTCATCTGGAATTCGCAATAAAAGACAAGTAAAAATCAAAGAAAATTGATTAGCAAGATTTGTAAACTGACTTTTTCCCACAGTCGGCGGACATTTTTCCACCATCTCAATAACCTTGGGCGGTTTCCCGTTTCATGCCCTTTTTACGGCGTTTCCGGCGCGGATAGCAAGGTTTGTAAAATTTGGGCAAAGTGTATAAATGACGGGCTTTTTTACTTGCATTCTGACGTGTGAAATTTGCGTTTCGATTTATTAAGATGACATTGTTAAGAAGGAGGTCATGTATGCGATACATAGGCGTTGATTTAGGTACTTCATCGGTCAAGCTCCTTATGATGACCGGTGAAGGAGAGATCCTCGGAATTACATCGAGAGAGTACGAAGTTTATTTCCCCAAGAACGGTTGGTCTGAGCAGTCCCCCGCGGATTGGTTCACACAGACAAAGGACGGCATCAAGGAATTGACATCCAAGTTCGGTCCCGCTGACGGAATCGGAGTTGCAGGTCAGATGCACGGACTCGTCACACTGGATAAGGATGACAACATAATCAGGAATGCCATCCTCTGGAATGACGGAAGATCCCAGCCCCAGACAGATTACCTCAACAACGTTATCGGCAAGGCTACCCTCACAAAGTATACGGGCAACATCGCATATGCGGGTTTCACGGCTCCCAAGATCCTCTGGATGAAGGAGAACGAGCCCGAGAACTTCCATAAGATCGCAAAGATAATGCTTCCCAAGGATTATCTCAACTATATGCTCACGGGCGTCCTTGCAACGGATCCTTCCGATGCATCGGGTACCCTTTACTATGATGTTAAGAATAAGTGCTGGTCGAAGGAGATGCTGGACATACTGGGTATCAGCGAAGATATGCTACCGCAGGTATTTGAAGCCTACGAGAAGATCGGAACGGTAAAGCCCGAGCTTGCCGAAGAGTTAGGTCTTTCTCCCGACTGCATCCTTTGCGGCGGTGCAGGTGACAATGCCGGCGCGGCTGTCGGTATGGGTATCGTCGGCGACGGCGCCTGCAATATTTCCTTAGGTACATCCGGAACCATCTTCATTTGTTCGGAAGGTTTCGTCGATGACAACAATAATTCTCTTCATTCTTTTGCCCATGCAGACGGCGCTTATCATGCAATGGGTTGCATTTTAAGCGCTGCTTCCTGCAACAAATGGTGGGTGGCAGACATCCTCGGAAGCAACGACTTTGCCGCCAGTGAAAGAGAGATCACGGACGATGATCTGGGACAGAACAGAGTATTCTATCTTCCTTACCTCATGGGTGAGAGATCTCCCATCAATGATACGGCCGCAAGGGGCGCATTCGTGGGTATGAGCATGGATACTTCCCGTAAGGATATGACACAGGCTGTCTTCGAGGGTGTTGCATTTGCCCTTCGCGACTGCCTTGAAGCAGGAAAGAAAGCAGGCATCACGGTGGCCAAGTCCGGTATCTGCGGCGGCGGCGCAAAGAACACCGTTTGGTGTAAAATAGTAGCGGACGTCCTGGGAGTTACCCTGGAGCAGACGGAGAATACCGAGGGACCTTCCTTCGGTGCCGCCATCCTCGCAGCAGTTGCAAGGGGAGAGTACAAGGATGTCAGAGAGGCAGCTGACAGGCTCATCAAGATCGTCAAGGTCACAGAGCCCGATCCCGAGAAGGTTGCCCTTTACAACGACAGATATGCGGAGTACTCCAAGATCTACCCCGCGCTCAAGGAAACATTCGCTTTCATTAACGAGAGGAGATAATCTATGGAATTCATTAGCGGTGATGACAAGAGACTCAAGAAGTACGGAAGACTCGTTACCAATGTTGACTTCAGCAACATAATCGACGAGCTTTCCAAGGTGGATACCCCCGAGGGCGTTGTCTACTATCCCTCTGTAAAGGAACTTGAGGACACCCCTGACTTCGCAAACGTAAGGACCGTATGCTACGGCGAGACCGACATCCAGATCGGTTACTGCATCGGACACAACACGCTCCTCAACGCAGTCGAGTATCACAGGAGTTCCGAGATCAATATATTTGCAACTGACGCCGTCCTTCTTCTCGGTAAGCGCGAGGACATCGAGGACGACAACACATACGATACCGGTAAGATCGAGGCCTTCGCCTTCAAGAAGGGTCAGGTCGTCGAGTTATACGCAACAACGTTGCACTACGCTCCCGCATCCCTTTCCCCCGACGGGTTCAAGGTGGGAGTCGTGTTGCCCAAGGGCACCAATTATCCCCTTGAGAAGGACCATGCGGGCATAGCTTCCGCTTCTTCTGATGAGGACGGACTCCTTACGGCAACGAATAAGTGGCTTATCTGCCACAAGGATGCAAAGGGCGAGGAAGGCCACTTTGCCGGATTAGTTGGTAAAAACATTGATATAAAGGAGGAGTAAAATCATGTTTAATGCGCCAAAAGTAAAGATCGGTATCGTAGCGGTAAGCCGTGACTGTTTCCCGGAGAGTCTTTCCGTAAACAGAAGAAAAGCGCTCGTCGCGGCATACAATGCCAACTATAATGCCGAGAACATCTACGAATGTCCCATCTGCATCGTAGAGAGCGAGATCCACATGCAGCAGGCTCTCGCAGACATCAAAGCAGCAGGCTGTAACGCTCTTTGCGTTTATCTCGG
>DNAE01000204.1:3928-4300 GCA_003543635.1 Clostridiales bacterium
ACTTCGGTCCCGAGATCTCCGAGACGATGCTCGCCCAGCAGTGGGGCGGCCCCGTCATGTTCTGCGCAGCAGCAGAGGAAACACAGAATGACCTTGTTCAGGGAAGAGGCGACGCATACTGCGGTATGCTCAATGCCAGCTATAACCTCAAGCTCCGCGGAGTTAAGGCTTATATTCCCGAGTATCCCGTCGGAACTGCTGCAGAATGTGCCAAGATGATCGACGAGTTCGTTCCCGTGGCAAGAGCTCTCGTGGGACTTAAGAACCTCAAGATCATCAGCTTCGGCCCCAGGCCTTTGAACTTCCTTGCTTGTAATGCTCCCATCCAGCAGCTTTACAATCTCGGCGTGGAGATCGAGGAGAATTCCGAGC
>DNAE01000193.1 GCA_003543635.1 Clostridiales bacterium
TCCGCCTTCTCCATGATGCCGTAGTCCACGGACACCTTCTCCAGGGTGGGATAGATCTTTGCGATGGCATCCTTCTCATCCTCAGTACGGAGCTGATCGTATACGGATTCCATCTTCTCGTACATATCGGGAAGGTATTTCTTATAGCAGTCCAGGATAACGGAGGCCTTCCAGATGAACATTCCCGAGTTCCAGAGATATCTTCCGGAGTTCACATACTCGCAGGCGATGGGGTACGCGGGCTTTTCCACGAACCTTCTCAGCTGATAGATCTCGGAACCCTTCTCAATGGGCTCATGGGAATATCTGATATATCCGTATCCCGTGGAGGGGAATGAGGGCCTTATGCCGATGGTGACTATCTTATCCGTCTCCTCGGCCGTCTTCATGGCGAGCTTCAAGATCCTCTCGAACTCCCTGACATCACCGATATAGTGATCCGAAGGGAGCACCGCCATAACGGCATCCCCGTAGAGCTTCTTCATGGTGAGGGCCGCGTAGATGATACAGGGCGCGGTATTCATCTGAACGGGCTCGATCAGGATGTGGCTCCTGTCCACCTCGTCGAAAAGCACGCTGTTCATGAGTTCTGCCTGCTTCTCGTTGGTGACGATAAAGGTCTCTTCCCTGTTTATGCAATGGTCGTAATGCTTGATCGTCTCGTTGATCATAACATCGTCACCCGTGAGCTTAGCCAGCTGTTTGGGCGTACAGATCCTCGACACAGGCCAGAACCTCGTTCCGCCGCCTCCTGCCATGATCACAGCCGTTTTCTTCATACGTACCCCCTGTTTTTTATATTCAGCTCCATTGTACCATTTAAGTCGGATTTATTGTAAAATCGACCTCATGGATCACGCTTTTCTTGTGGCAACAGATATGGATTATACACTTTTACTGCCGGGAATGCCCGTTTCCGATAAAAATCGTGAGGCGATCAGGGCAATAAGGGATCTCGGCGGGGAGCTCACCCTTTCCACCGGAAGGTCTTCTTTCCTTACGGGGATCTATACCGAAGACCTTGATATCAGGATCCCCATAATCACCAGCAACGGAGCCGCGGTCTTCGATCCCGTCACAAGGCGGGAGATCTATTCCTCCCTTATCCCGCAGGAGAAGGCGGAAAAACTGGCGCGTTTATTCCTGGATCAGGATCTTGATGTCACGGCATATAGTCCCGAGGGACTGATCCTCTTCCCCGGAAGTACCAGGGGAGATTTCATTAACAGATATAATGAGGGCCTGCCCGACAGGATCAAGGCCGTGGTAAAGCCCCTGGAAGACGATCTTCCCCCCATAAACAAGTTTCTGGTGATAGCTCCGGATGAAAAGACCGCCGATATGCTGAGACAGGATGAGGATCTCGAGGTCATGTTCTCCGCCTCCGATTTCCTGGATGTCATGAGGGCGGGCAATACGAAGGGATTCGGATTGCGCCTCGTGAGGGAGGCTGTACTTGGGGATAAGGGCCTGACCTTCGCCCTGGGAGACGGGGAGAACGATCTTTCCATGATAAGGGAAGCCGATCACGGCATCGCCATGAAGGGCAGTTCCGAGGATCTCTTACGGGAAGCTGATTATGTTACCACAAGGGATTGCGGAGAGGACGGATTTGCCGAAGCGGTCTTCGACTATATCATCCCAACCGTGAAACGGTCTCTTCGATCATCTTGTTGAGACGCTCTACGATGACTTTCCAGCTGTAATTGGAATCGACATAGGAGACCCCGTTCTCACCCATGAGGGCACACTCCCTGTCGTGGGACAGGAGATAGTCCAGGCATCCCTCGAATTCATAGTAGTCCCTGTAGAAAAGGCCTGCATTGCTCTTGAGACAGTGGCCCGAAAGGACATTGCATCCGCCGTTTACCAGCACGGGGCGCTTGAGTTTCATGGCCTCAAGAACGACGATGGATAAGCTCTCGAATCTCGAGGGCAGGACAAGGAGCTTACTTGCCTTTATGGCGTCGAACTTATCCTGCTCGGGAATAAACCCCAGGGATACAATATCTTCCGCAGCAGGCACCTTGATGATCTCTTTACCCGCCAAGGCCAGCTTGAGCTTACTGTCCTTATGTCTGTTCTTGTATTCCCTGAAATAGGAGAAGAGTTCGGGACAGCATTTATTCTCGTCGATCCTTCCGATATAGATGATGAAATCGTCGTCGATCCCGTATTTGGATCTGAAATCATCCCCGTCGGTCTTCTCGGGCACCTCTACTCCCACGCCTCCGAATCCGGCATTATCCGGGATCTCCTTCGTGTCAAAGAGCCTGTTTACCAGTTCCTTCTCCTCGGTGGTGTTATAAAAGAACGCTCCCGGAAGCTTAAACATATCCTGAAACAGGGGAAGGTGGATGGTCCATTCATCGTGGGCCGTGGGAATGAGAATAGACTTCTTCCCCACTGCCCTCAATCCGAAATAGGTGGTGTAGTAAAGATAGGTGAGGAACACGAAGCAGTCGTAGTTATCCCTGTTCTCCTCCAGCCACTTTATGAGGGCGGGGCAGCAGGGACCCTGAAGCCTCATCCATTTCTCCTGCATGGCGATGGAAGAATGACCCGAGGCGATCTTCTCGGAGAACTTGTTAAACTCCTTCTGGTCCCTTTCCCTTTCCACGGGGAAACGGTAGACCTTAAGGCCTCCCACCTCATCTATATCCTTGTCGTATTCGTTTTTCCAGGTGACGTAATCAATGGCCTTGGTGGTGGCCACCTCGACCTCGTGCTCGGTATAGGCGGCAACATGTTCCGCCAGCTGTCTGGCGTGAACCTCCGCACCGCCGTTTACTTCATTACCGTATCTTTGAACGACAAAAAGGATCTTCATAATCCGGTGAACTCCCTGAACTGTTCCATAAACATGGAAGAAATGTTTTCGTACGAGAAATAGGAAAGCCTCTCGTTCTGTTCCTCTATCATCTTCCGGCGGATCTCCTTATCCTCGAGGACCACATGGAGCACCTCGGCCGCCTTGCCGGGGTCCTTGTCCTCCAGGAGTATTCCCGTACCGCCCAGGGTCTCGGGGATCGCAGAAGATGCATATGCTATGATGGGGACTTCAAACTCCATGGCCTCGGCCAGGGGCACGCAGAAGCCCTCATGTTCACTCATGGATACAAAGCAGTCGGCCCCGGCATAATATGCCAGGATCTTGGGGAAGGATATCTGTCCCGTGAACACCACGGAATCCTCCACCTTGAGCATTGCGGCATAGGCCTTGAGCCTGGCGTTATATTTCTCCACTCCCGAGGGGTTACCCGCCAGGATAAGCCTTATCTTATCCCCGTAGAGTTTCTTATATGCGTATACCAGGGAGATGAGATCCTCCTGCTTCTTATTGGGGGCGATCCTTCCCACGAACAGGATGTTCTTTATGGCGTGTTCGTTTGTCCCGGCAGCTCCTCCGATGGATTCCAGGGTCTCCTTATCAGGCTCTTTTTTGTAGTCATCAAAGGGTATCAGGATGGGTCTCACCGTTATGGGGCAGGTGTAACCGTAGGAAAGGAGTTGTTCCCTGTTAAACTCCGAGACGGCAAAACACCCGTCGAAGGTATCCTTCAGGGCACGCGTCTCGTCCAGTCCCCTGCTGCAAAGCCTGGACAGCTTGCCGCTATAGGGCACGAAGAACTCCGGGGGCGTCGTATTGTGATAGATCATGTACTTCCTGCAATCGTAGGTCTTGATCTTCTCGTTGAGCTCCGTTCCCGTGGAGAGATGGTAGAGTATGATATCGTCCTTCCTGATCTTCGGAAGCTTTCTCACGTTCCTGGCCCGGAGCTTATCGGCACCCACGCACAGGTTCTCCGCATAGATATA
>DNAE01000059.1:0-3614 GCA_003543635.1 Clostridiales bacterium
GGATCGAGGTCAATCACGAACTGGATTCGGTGGAAAGGCTCCTCAAGGATGCACCCTCGTGCCTCCGGAACGGCGGCAGGATCGCGGTGATCTCCTTCCATTCCCTTGAGGACCGTCTGGTAAAGGAATCCTTCAGGGAACTCGAGGATCCCTGCACGTGCCCGAGGGATTTCCCCGTATGCGTATGCGGGAAGAAGAGCCTCGGAAAGGTGATAACAAAGAAGCCCGTGACGGCGGGCGCTGAGGAGATAAGGAACAATTCAAGAGCACACTGCTGCAAACTGCGTGTGTTCGAAAGACAAGAGGAGACGGAGGAATAGGAAGATGCCTGTAGCAACGGGAATGAGGAACGACAATAAGCAGAAGGGTCATTTCACCAAGGTTTACGAGCCTACGGTGGAGGAGCTTATATTCACATACCCCGACAGTCATCTGCAGGGCGAGGATACCCTTACCGAGAAGCAGAAGAAGGCTCTGGTCAGGAAGAAGGTCAGGAGACTTACGAGGAGAAGGTTCTTTGAGACTGTCGTATGTGTCGGCCTTATCGTCACCGTCAGCTTTTTCGTGGGTCTTCTTATCTATCCCCAGATGGAGCTCTCCGAGATCTCCCGTGACAACTCCGACCTCAAGGACGAGATCTCCGTTCTCAAGAAGCAGATCCTCGATTCCGAGGAGGATATGAACGGTATTACCGACATGGACAGCGTCAGGGCACAGGCCCTCGCCCTCGGTATGCAGGACCCCAACACAAATCAGGTCGTATATATTCCGGTACCTGCTGACGATAAGCTGGTAACAGTGGTATCATATGATGCGTACGGAGTCAGTGCCGACGCATACAAGAATGCGGTGGACAATCTCTCCGAATACTATGTAAACCACGAAAAGTAAGAGGTATCGGGGCTGATGAAAAGATTTGATAGCCTCAGGAAATGGTATAACGATAACAAGCACAAGTTCCCGATGTGGATGACACTCGGGATCTTTGCTGCGTGTTTCGGATTCGGTTTTTTCCTCATAGGAGATCTTTATAAGACCACGGTCATTGATTATGAGATATACGCCAGGGCGGCATCCAATTCCCAGTGGAAGATGCTCTCCTACAACTCAGACAGGGGAATGATCTACGATGCCAACGGAAATCCCCTGGCTTCCAATACATATAACTATACGGTGGTCTGTTCCCCCAACACCGTTGCCAGGAGCGACGGATATAACAGACAGGCGATAATCGACAATGTGAGCGCGATCCTCGGGATCTCCACCTCCAAGCTGGACGGGATACTTCCCGTGGATCCCGACGATGCCAATGACGAGAGGAACCAGGTGCTGGGCTGCGACGTGTGCAAGAACGTGAGCGTCGAGACCAAGGAGCTCCTGGAGCAGTACGTCAGCGAGAACGACATCGACGGCATCGGATATGTGGCCGTTCCCCAGAGATACTATAACTACGGTTCCCTGGCGGCCCAGGTCATCGGTTACGCCTCCAATGACGGAACGAAGCTCTCCGGCGTCTACGGTCTGGAGGCATACTATAACGGGACTCTCTCGGGTTCCAACGGCTACAGATATTCCGAGGTCGACTCCAGGACGGACGGTGTCCTTCCTTATTCCGAGGCCACCACGGAGGATGCCGTTGACGGCAATAACCTGGTGCTCAATATAGACGTTAATATCCAGAGGATAGCCGAGGAGGCCTGCAGGAGCGCCTATAACCAGTATAATCCCAGGGGAGGAATAACAGCCATCGTAATGCAGCCCTATACAGGTGCCGTTCTTGCCATGGTATCCCTCCCCGACTACGATCTGAACGATCCCTACGGCCTGCCATACGGAATGGACCCCGTGATGTGGAATGCCATGAGCGACGGGGACCAGGTGGAGTACCTTATGAGTAACGTCTGGAGGAACAGATGTATCTCGGATACTTATGAGCCCGGTTCCACCTTCAAGGCCCTCACCACGGCCATAGCCTTCGAGGAGAACCTTTCCACGGAGACGGAGCTTTTCTCCGACGAGCCCATCCAGATATCTGATCTTCACGAGATCTCCTGCTGGCTCCAGAAGTCCTCCAACTATAACCACGGTACGGAGTCGCTGCAGCAGGCCTTCGAGAATTCCTGCAACCCCATCTTCGTCCAGCTGGCCATGAGGATCGGCATAACGAAGTACTATGAATACGTGCATACCTTCGGCTTCTACGAGACTACGGGTATCGACCTTCCCGCCGAGGGAACGGGTATCTTCCATACGGATCCTTCCGTGGTCGATATGGCGTGTCTTTCCTTCGGCGAGTCTGCCACGGTTACGCCTATCCAGCTCCTTAATGCATACTGCGCCATCGTTAACGGCGGAGACCTTATGGAGCCCCACATCGTTAAGTACATCACGGATGAGAACGGTAACATAATCGACGAGATCGAGCCCGAGGTCATAAGGACGATCTTCTCCGACGAGACCTGCGCAAGGGTGCGTGCCCTCATGGCAGCCGTTGTTAACGACGGTACCGGTAAGGCGGGTAAGGTCCCGGGCTATGCCGTTGCGGGAAAGACATCCACCTCCACCATCGAGCTCGGTGAGGAGGCGGGAATGCACGTTCTTTCCTTCTCCTGTTTCGCACCTTCCTACGATCCCCAGATCGCGGTGCTCGTGGTCCTCAATAAGCCGGAGGACAGATCCGTAGGTTCCTCCGCTCCCGCGGCCACCGCCGCCAGGATCGTTGAGGGGACCCTTACATACCTGGGCGTTCCCAGGGTATTCTCCGCGGACGAGTACGACAACATGACCATCAAGTACTGGGTGCAGCCCGTTTCCGGCATGACGGCGGCGGAGGCCAGCTCCAGGATCGGAACTAACGGTATCACCACGGTCTACGGAACCACCGACATGACTTCGGAGTCCATCGTGGGTTACACATATCCCGGCACCGATGCCCAACTCTACGGTACCGGAGTCGTCATCATGTACCCGGAGAGCACCTCGGATGTGGCCATGCTCACCAGTACCGTGCCTAACCTCCGGGGCAAGACTGCCATGGAGTGTATCGAGTCCCTCAGAGATTGTAATCTCAATTGCAACATAGAAGGTGATATAATGGGTGTTTGTACCGCCCAGGGCGACGAGGCGGGTACGATCCTCTTCTCGGGATCCATCGTCACCGTAACACTTGTGGATGACACCATACCCGAGGATGTGGAGCCGGAGGTCGTGGATCCCGGCGAGAATGAAGACGGAGTCGTCCTCGGCGAACCTGAAGATCAGGTCAGTGTCGAGGAGCAGGGCGAGGACGACCAGGCAGGTTAATATATGAATATAAGGCTTAATAATCTCCTTCACGGGACGGATGCCAGGATCATCTGCGGTGACGGAAAAAAGAAGATAACGGCTGTGGAATACGACTCCAGGAAGATAGTTCCCGGAGCTCTGTTTATTGCCGTAAAGGGTTTTACGAGCGACGGACACGACTATATCTCCAAGGCATTGGAGCTGGGCGCATCCGCCATCGTGGTGGACGGCAACAGGGATAATTACCCGGACGAGGAGCTCATTTCCATGGCAGGGGATGCCACGGTGATAGAGATAAGGGACACCAGGAAGGCCATGGCCTCCCTGTC
>DNAE01000059.1:3727-7780 GCA_003543635.1 Clostridiales bacterium
TTTATGATCAGGAGCATCCTCAAGTGTGCCGGCCATGATACGGGCCTCATCGGCACCGTCTGCAACATGATCGGGGAGGAGAAGAGGCATTCCGAGCACACCACCCCCGAATCCCATGAGATCTACGGACTCCTGGAGGAGATGGCGGAAAAGAGCTTCGACAGCTGCGTCATGGAGGTTTCCTCCCAGGGCCTTAAACTGGACCGCGTATACGGACTGAGGTTCGACTGCGGCTGCTTTACGAATCTTTACGAGGATCACATCGCACCCAACGAGCACCCCGACATGGAGGATTACTTCAACTGCAAGATGAAGATCTTCGACAGCTCCAAGACCGCGGTCATCAACAGCGATTGCGAGCGCTCCGAGGATGCGGTTGCCTACGCCTCGGAAAGATGTCCCGTCTATACCTTCGGCCTGACGGATAAGTCGGACTGCTACGCTAAGAACATCCGCAAGGAGCGGAGGAACGGCGTCACGGGAACGGTCTTCGACCTGGTCTCCCCCTGGTATGAAGGGGAGATCTTCGTTGCCCTTCCCGGCAAGTTCAACGTATATAACGCCCTCTGCGCCATCTGCGTGGCGGGTATCCTTAAGATAGATATAGATCCCGTGAGGGAGGCCCTTTCCACGGTATTCGTTCCCGGCCGCGTGCAGAGCGTCAGAAATGACCTGGACATATCCATAATCGTGGACTATGCCCACAACGCCGCAAGTCTCGAGAACGTGGTGACCACTCTCAAGGAATACACCGAGGGCCGGGTGATAACGGTCTTCGGCTGCGGCGGCAACCGTTCCAGGACCCGCAGATTCGAGATGGGTGAGGTGTCGGGAAACCTCTCGGACTACACGGTCATCACCTCCGATAACCCCCGTAAAGAAGAGCCCATGGACATAATCGCCGATATCGTCACCGGTATCGAAAAGACAAAGGGGCTCTATGAGATAGTTCCCGACAGGACGGAGGCCATATTGCGCGCCATCGAAAAGGCGAAGCCCGGCGACACCGTCCTCATTGCCGGCAAGGGACACGAGGATTACCAGATCTTTGCCGACAGGACAATACATTTCGACGACTGCGAAGTCGCGTCCCGCATGGCTTCGAAAGTCCTTAAGGAGAGAAAGTGAGTTTTATGTTTACATTGGACGAAGTTGTCGGCGCCGTCGGCGGCTCCGTCATATACAGGAACACTTCCCCGGACCTTCCCGTAACGGTAGGGCATGTCAGTAATGACACCAGGACCATAGGGGAGGGGGATCTTTATGTCGCCATCAAGGGCGAGAGGTTCGACGGCCACGATTTCCTGGATAAGGCGTTGGAGGGGGGAGCTTCCCTTCTTCTTGTGAGCGATAAGGATAAGCTCCCGGAAAGGTGCGTCGCCGTTCTCGTGGAAGATACGGTGAAGGCCCTGGGAGATCTTGCAAGGCTCAGGCGGTTTAAGCTGGGGGCCCGGGTCATCTGTGTCACCGGCTCCGTCGGAAAGACCACCACCAGGGAGATGATAGTCGCGTCGCTGGAGCCCTCCTTCAAGGTGTTCTCCACAAAGGCCAACAGGAATAACGAGATAGGCCTTCCCACCACCATCCTGGATGCCCCGGAGGATACGGAGATCCTGGTGCTGGAGATGGGAATGAGGCTTCGGGGAGAGATCTCCTACCTTACGAAGATCGCCTGCCCCGACATCGCGGTGATAACCAACGTGGGATATTGCCACATCGAAAGGCTGGGCTCCCGGGAGGAGATCAGGCTCGCCAAGACCGAGATAATGGAGGGACTGACCGATAACGGAATACTTGCCGTAAACGGCGACGATCCCTTCCTTTTCGACTATGTAAGGAACATGATACCCGTCGGCAAGGGCCTGGCGGCGGTGTTCGCCACAAAGACCTGCGATGAGTCCGTATATAACTGCCCCATGAAGGTGACAGCGGAGGATAAGGACCTGTCGGGAAGCGGCGCTTCCTTTACAGCGGTCTCCGATATCGCGGGAAAGACCGAGGACCTGGGAAGGGTAGTGCTCAAGCAGGCGGGCATCCACAGCATCAGAAATGCCCTTTTCGCACTGCTTTGTGCCAAGCTTACCGGTGCGGATATCAGGAAAGGGGAGGATGCCCTCGCTTCCTACGGTCAGATGAAGGGCAGGGGACTTGTCTCCAAGGGTGCTCTTTATACCGTTATAAACGACGCTTATAACGCATCCCCGGAATCCATGGCGGCGGCCTTCGAGAGCCTGTCGCTCATGAAGTGCGAGGGCAGGAAGATCGCGGTCCTGGGCGGCATCCTGGAACTGGGGGACTATGCTCCCATGCTCCATGAGGAGGTGGGAAAGGAGTGCGGAAAAAGGCACTTTGACCACGTCTTCTTGACAGGGGATAACTCCGGGGACCTTATAAGGGGAATGCTCTCCGTTGATCCCGACGCATCCTACACCCTCTGCGCCGATACCGAAGAAATTAAAGAAAAACTTGAGGGATTTGCGAAGTACAATGATACTATATTATTTAAGGCATCACACGCCTTCGGGTTCGAGGCCCTGGCAGACTATTTCCTTGATAAGGAGTGAGCTTTAAAGGATGAGAGACTTATATAACGTAAAGAGGAGCAATATCCCCATGATCCTCATGATGTTCATCATCGTGGTGTTCGGGCTTGTCATCCTCTATTCCGTGTCGGGTCCCGCGGGCTACGCCATGAAGACCGAAAGGGATTCCACCTACTACCTCTCAAGACAGATCATATTCACCGCGGTGGGAATAGTCATATGCCTGGCCATATCCTTCCTGCCCATAAGCCTTTTCAATAAGCCCATAATCTGGGGCGGCCTTTATTTCCTGTCCCTGGGACTTGTCATATTCACCGCTGCCTTCGGTACGGAGCTCAACGGTGCCAGAAGGTGGATCAAGGTCACATCGACCTACAACTTCCAGCCTTCGGAGGTAATAAAGATAGCCCTGGTCATCGCCTTTGCCGGGTATAGGTCCTGGGTCCTCAAGATCCGTGAGAAGGGCGGCCTCAAGGCTCCCAACCCCAAGCGTCAGGTCATGAAGGATGCGTTCTTCGATTTCATCCTGCCCATCGGTGCGGCGGGACTCGTGGATATATTCATCCTTTTCCAGCCCCATACCTCGTGTTTCCTCATCATCGGATTCGTTATCTTCATGTGTGCGGTAAACGCCGGCATCAAGCCCAGGTCCTGGCTCAACGGCTTGGGCGTGGCACTTCTGGTGCTGATCCCCGCCTTCCTGCTCTATACCCAGGTCATAAACCCCGACTGGGAGAAAAACTTCTCCCACGTTTCCCAGAGGATCGAGGTATACGCCTCCACGAGCGGTGACGAGTCCGTCGAGGTATCCGACGATGAGACAAGACAGGTTACGAATGCCCACAATGCCCTGGGTTCCGGGGGAATGTGGGGCAGGGGAATGGGCAATTCCCGAGCGAAATATTCCTATGTTTCCGAGGCCCAGAACGACTATATCTTCTCCATCTACGTGGAGGAGACGGGTTTTGTCGGAGGCATGATCCTTATATTGCTATATCTCGTGATGTTCGCCATGTGCGTAATGGTGGTCATGCGCGCCAACTCCATCTTCTCCAGGATGGTAGCCACGGGCTGTACGTCCCTTTTGATGATACAGGTACTGCTCAACATCGCCGTTGAGCTCCAGGTAATCCCCGCTACGGGCGTTACGCTGCCCTTCATCAGTTACGGCGGTACTGCCCAGATCTTCCTTCTGGTCGCCTACGGCATGATCCTTTGCGTATCCAGGAGCGGAACATCACCCAAGCCCGTAAAGGAGATACCTTAAATGGAAATGAGGTTCATCGTATCCGGAGGCGGCACCTCCGGACATATCAATCCCGCCATAAGCATCGCTGATGCCCTCGTTAAGTTCTACGAGGCCAAGGGAGATACCTGTAAGATCATATTCACCGGCCGTCAGGACGGATACGAGGGCACCCTCGTTCCCAAGGCCGGTTACGAATTGAAGGACATCCCCGCGGAGCCCTTCCCCATGAAGCCCGGCCCCCGCATGGCCAGGGCCTATGCC
>DNAE01000128.1:0-2750 GCA_003543635.1 Clostridiales bacterium
AGTCGTTCTCGGAACAGAACCCTTCTATCCTTTCCACCATCACCCTTCCGTACCAGGTGCGGTCGAAGATGGCCACATGGCCGTCCTTGGGAAGTCTCGTCCAGAAACGCCAGAGATAGTGACGTGCCTTCTCATGGGGCTCGGGACTTGCTATGGGATGCACCTCGTATCCTCTGGGGTCCAGAGCCTCGGCGATCCTTTTGATATTGCCGCCCTTACCCGCGGCGTCCCATCCCTCGTAGGCGATGATCAAGGGCACCCTTTTCCTGTAGAGCCTGTTATGGAGGTCCTTAAGTTTATCCTGGAGCTTCCCCAGTTTTTTCTTATATTCCTCGTCGGTCAGTGCCTTGCCCTCAAGGGGTATCTCCGCAAGCTTCGGCATCTTGACCAGAGGGAAGGTGTTCTGAAGCAGCGGAACTGCCATGGTGCTGTTGGAGAGGGCGATCTCAATGCCCTCGTTCAGCCTCTCCAGAACCTGGAGCTCAGCCCACTTCTCGGAGGCGGCATCGATGATGTACCAGGGTGAGGAGGATACGTCCGTGTCGTCGATATACTTCTCGATCACCTTCTGACACTGCTTATAGTGCTTGTTCTGCCAGAGGTCCTCGTCGCCCACCCTCCACTTGGTGTCGACGCGGGACAAAAGCTCCTCTATCCTCTTCTTCTGTTCCTCCTCGGAGATATGCATGAAGAACTTCAAAAGGAGATATCCGTTGTCGTTCAGCTGACGTTCGAATCTCCTGATGCTGGCGATCCTCTTCTCGTAGAAGGAATCGGACATCTTTCCGGTGATCCGCTCGTTCACTATCTCGTTCATCCAGCCGGTGTTATAGAAGCGGAACTTTCCCGCCTCGGGGAGCGCTTCGAAATATCTGTGAAGGAAGGGTCTTCTCTTCTCATCCGCGGTTGGCATGTCGAAGGTGGCCACTTTATAGAACCTGGGGTCGATATTGTTTATGACCCTTCCGATAAGAGTCCCCTTGCCGGCGGTCCCCCAGCCCTCCACCAGGACCACCACCGGAAGTCCGCTCTCCTTGATCCTGTTCTGATTGGAAAACAGGAGATCCTCCTGCTCCTTGAGCCTCGAACGAAGGATATCCTTCCCGGGTCTCTCGTTAAGATAACAGCTCTTGAGTATACCCATATACGTGACCTCCCGTGCTCTTATATGGTTATTGTCGCACAGACGGGAAAGTTATTATACGGATAAAAGTTAAGAATAAATGAATAATTATCAGGGAAGGAGTACAAAGAGTATTATGGCCGCCGCCAGGAACATAAGGGCGAAGACGCTCATGGTAACGACATACCTTTTTGCATTGCAGTTTACGCAGGCGGGGCGGTTGGGGTCTATCCCGATCTTGCATGAGCTTCCCACCTGAACGGTACCGTCGGTTCCCCGGTCCATAATATCAGGGAAGGCCTGATATCTCACTCCCTCGTAGCTGTAGTCGTAAACGGGAGCATTGACCGGAGTCAAGGACTCGTTGGAAGCACTTTCATATGTCCTTATATATCCGATGCAGGTGGCATCCACGGTCTGCCTGTAAACCGTCTGACGGACAAAGATGTATCCGATGGTCTTAATGAGCATGATGATAAACAGACCGATCATTGCCGCAATAACGGCGGTCATGATGAACCTGACGGAGGAATGGTCGGTGACCATACGTCCCGCAAGAAAGACCCCTGCTGCAGTTAAAAGGGATACCACGCCCTCGATCCTTACCATGATGACAGATTCGCTGAAGCTGTCACTCACACCGAAGAAGGGGCGTACCGCGAAGATGATCCCGAATATAAAAAACAGAAAGATCATTATCCAATAAGCGGCATCAAATTGCTTGGCGGAAAGGCATATGGCAGTGGCGACGATACCGATGAAAAGAGAGACTCCGATGAGCACCGAGAGGATCTTCTCCCCGTGACTTCCCGGGGCTCGTTTCATGGCATCATTCATGGCCTCAAAGGGGGAAGCCATCATCTCCATGCCATACTGATCATAACATTCGGAAAGCTCCCGCTTTCCCTGTTCGCTCAGGATCATTTCCTTGTTGAAATAGTATTTTCTGTTGTCGGGATCGTATCTCATAAAACGATTATACCACCGCGGGAACGGATACGGAGAACAGTATTCGTCCATTATCCTTTCTTTGCACAAGGATCTTCCCGTCCATGGACCTTACTATGGCATGTGCAACGGAAAGTCCGATGCCGAATCCGCCGCTTTGGGAGTTCCTGGATCTGTCGGCCCGGTAGAATCTGTCAAAGAGGGAATCAAGATCCTTATCCGTTAAACGGGATAAGGATTCGTTTTCCACCTCCAAGACCGCGGTCTTGCCCCGGAGGGAACATCCCGCGAAGATCTCCTTTCCTTCAGGGGAATACTTGACCGCATTATCCAGCAGTATATTTATCAGCTCTGAGACCCTGTCGGGATCACCGTTTATAAATACATCTTTATCTATGTTTGTCGTTATAGTCTTCCCGCCCGCCAGGGCAACCGCCTTAAAGGAAGATACCCTGTCACTTAACACATCAGAGAGATCTATCTTCGATGATACGGAGGGCTCTCCTCCCTCCTCCATCTTCGACAGGAAGATCAGATCGTTCGTAAGTTCAGAGAGACGCGCGGTCTGTTTCTTGATATCGTTCACCCACTCGTTGTCCTCCCCGTTTTCCGCGATGAGGACGTCGGCATCGGCGTTGATTATGGCCAGGGGCGTCTTTATCTCGTGGCCCGCATCAGT
>DNAE01000128.1:2806-4135 GCA_003543635.1 Clostridiales bacterium
ATAAAACGCTTCTGTTTCTCATAGCTTTCCGCCACGGGTCTTACCGCTCTTCCGGATATCAGTGCGGCGGCTATGCTCACCAGTACAAGGCAGGCAAAAGATACGATAAGACTTACTAAGGTGAAGTTCCTGAAATTGGAAAGACCTGCACCGCAGTCGCAGAATACGATCAGTTTTCCTCCGTAGGACGTATCGACGGAGATAAATCTGTAGTCCCTGATAAAGCCCTTCGTCCTTGCGCCGTTGTAAACGCTTTTCGCGTATTCCTCAGCGAGGTCATCGGACACCGCCGCTATCATCTCGGTATCGACGGAGGTAACGCTTCCCGAAGGGTCGAACCTGACGCTGAAATATCTTGTCTCGAAGGCTATCTCCGGGGAGTCTGTCCTTCTCATTCCGAAGTCATCCCTGGGACGGGGCTCCCCGGCATTATCAGGCATCTCCCTTACGGGGAAATGTCCGTCGTTGTCCGACAGGATCTTCAAGATCTTATCGCTGTCGTCCACCACCTTGCGGTAGTTAAGAAGATCCGTTCCTCCCACGAGGACGATAAGGACGATCAGCGAAGAGAAGATCGCCACAAGGGTGAACTTTATCCTAAGCTTTCTTATCATCTTTTATCTCCAGTTTATAACCCGCATTGCGGTATGCCTTGATGACGACGTTCGATCCTATCTTCTCCAGTTTCTTACGCAGATAGGAAAGGTTGGTCCAGACGATGCTGATGTCACCGTCGAAGTCCAACCCCCATACCTTATCAAGAAGCCTCTCCGTGGAGATCAGCATGCCGGGATTGCTCATGAAGTATTCCATGATCTGATATTCCTTGGCGGCAAGCCGAACCTCCCCTAAGCTTCCCTTGAGTTCGTAGCTCTTGAGGTTCAATGTGAGGTCCCCGAACTTAAGGTCATTGTCGGATGTCCCTGCCAAGGTCCTGGTCATGGCACGGATCCTGGCCAGCAGCTCCTTGCTCTCGAAGGGCTTGGTCAGATAATCGTTGGCACCCAGGTCAAGTCCCTCCACCTTGTCGTCCACCTGGGACCTGGCAGTGAGCATCATGACGGGTATATCCATCTTCCCCGCCCTTGCCCTGCGGAGGACTTCGAATCCGTCCATCTTCGGCATCATCACATCCAGGATCGCACAATCATAATCCCCCGTCATGATGTAGGACAACGCCTCCTCTCCGTCAAAGACGGCATCTACGGAATAGTTGTTCTTAGTCAGTATGGCGCAAAGCGCCCTGGACATGGATATCTCGTCTTCCGCCAGGAGTATTCTCATCTCATCTCTCCTCGAATCAGTTTCCCATATTATCGCACAATATCA
>DNAE01000128.1:4287-4609 GCA_003543635.1 Clostridiales bacterium
TTGGGGATGGTATCCGTCTCCTCCCCGTTCACGATGAGGGTGCCGCCGTTAAGCTGAGCAGTTCCGTCATAATCCACGGCGCTCATGCCGCTTATGCTCACCGTACCGCCGTTGATGGTGATGTCGCCGTTGCTGTCGATACCGTCGGTATCTCCGGCTCCCATGTCGATGGTAATGTTGCCGCCGTTGATCTCCACCAGGGGCGAATACTCATCCGATTTCTGCGCCGCGTTTATGCCGTCGTCAGAGGCCGCTATATAGATATCTCCGTCGTTGACGGTGACCACGGTCCCCTCCAAGCCCTCGGCTGCTGTTATATCAA
>DNAE01000128.1:4718-4898 GCA_003543635.1 Clostridiales bacterium
CCCGGCATTCACCGTTAATGTTCCCGAGGTGATCACAAGGGAGTCGTTGGTGTTTATACCGTCCTCCGCGGCCGTGATCTCATATGTTCCACCGGCGATGATCATGTCGTCCTTGCAGACTATGCCGTGAATGACTGAATCGAGTATCAATGATCCTTCGCCGTTGATGGTCAGGTCGTC
>DNAE01000128.1:4989-5474 GCA_003543635.1 Clostridiales bacterium
GTACATCTCAAAGGTCCCGCCGTTGGAAAGGAGATTTTCTCCCTCTAAGGTTATGTAGACCTCATCCGCCGAGAGGATAAGTATGGGAGACGAATCCGAAGATGTCAGGGATACATCCTGAAGGATCAGGTGCACGTCCTCTTCCTCGGATACTTCGATGATGATCTGTCCGTCCGAGGCGCTTCCCGTTACGATGTAAGTTCCTTCCTGATCGATGGTAAACGTACCCTCCGACAGTTCGATATACTCCGACTCGGACTCATCATATGTGGTATCCAGATCCTTATCGGAGACCTCTATCTCCGAAGCCTCCACGCTTTCTTCTACGGCGGCGGAGGAAGCTTCTGATGTTTCCTGTGTTGCCACTGCGGAGCAGCCTGCAGTGAGCAACGCAAATGCCGTAATGATCGCTAATACTTTCTTGTTTTTCATGGTGATTCTCCTTTCCCTTAAAGCCTGTCCGTATCATCGTTTCTTATAACCGA
>DNAE01000188.1 GCA_003543635.1 Clostridiales bacterium
ACACTTGCCACGGGCATCGGCTATGGAGATAACTCCGATCCTGATTTCGTATCCGCCACCAAGCCCTTCTTTATCCTCCTGAGCCTTAGTGCCCTGGCCTTCGTCTTCCTGCTCTTCTACATAAGGGGGACGAGGAAGGAGAGGGACGATTATATCGCACTGAACCGCGCCAATGAGGAACTCATAGAGTCGGAGGCCAGATACTTCGAGGCCGCCGCCAGATCCGATACGGAAGTCCGGGCCATGAGGCACGATATGAAGAATAACCTCCAGGTGCTGATGCTCCTCCTGGAGAACCGGGAATACGACAAGATGAGGGAATACCTGGACGAACTGGGTGAGGGCCTTTCCGTCACCGAAGTCTCCGCCCACACGGGGGACACCATCGCCGATGCCATCATCATGAGGAAAAGGGAGGAGGCAAGACTTGCGGGAGCCGAGCTTAAGTCCTCCGGGGTGATCTCCGGGGTCGATATCTCCCCCACGGACATGTGTAAGATCCTGGCTAATCTTCTGGATAATGCCATAGAGGCGGTGTCGGGAATGGAGATGGAAGGTGAGCTCAAGGTGATAGATCTGGACTTCCGGAAGACCGACAATTTCTTCATGATCTCCGTTACGAATCCCACCGAACATGAGGTGACCGTCAAAGACGGGGAGATAGAGACCTTGAAGTCGGATAAGAAGGCCCACGGATTCGGCATCAAGAACATAAGGAATGCCGCCTCCGTCTACGGCGGGGAACTATCCTTGAAGTGCACCCCCAAACCCTACGGATATCAATTTGAAGCTCGGATTCTATTCCCCCTTAACTGATGATATAATCATCCTATCATGGGAAGTAAGGACACAAAAACAAAGATCTTCGGAAGATCGTTTCTCATCAGGTACACCCTTTTATTTGTCCTGACTTCCTTTGTCGTCTTTTTATGGTATTTCTTAACGGGCAGAACATTCATCTGGCATGCCGACGGGCTGACCCAGCACTATAATGCCCTCATCTTCTACGGAGATTATTTAAGGGAAGTGCTCCGTACCGTTTTTGTGGAGCACAGCCTTAATATCCCCTCCTTCTCCTTCTCCATCGGCGAGGGGGGAGATATCCTCACCACCTTACACTACTACTGTATCGGCGATCCCCTCTGTGCCCTCTCCGTATTCTTTAACGAGGGCAACATGTATATCCTCTACTGTGCCATCGTGCTGGTGAGGCTCTATTCTTCGGGGCTGACCTTTTCCTTCCTTTGCAAGGAGACGGGGGTATCCGGGGATAAGGGTATCCTTACGGGGGCCCTGTCCTATGTTTTCTGCTACTTCGCCGTCTATAACTCCGCAAGACATATCTTCTTCCTGATCCCCATGGTGCTGCTGCCCCTTGTGCTGGCGGGTACCGAGAGGGTGCTCCGGAGAAAGTCTCCCTACGTACTCATGGCTTCGGTGTTCCTTTCCGCCATATCGAACTTCTATTTCTTCTACATGATCGTCATCATGACGGTGGTCTACACGGCGGTGCGCCTCGTTATCCTTAATGGAAAAGATCTGAGATCTTATCTTGTCCCCGTAAGGGATATGTTCTTCTATTCCCTGACGGGACTTCTTTCCGCGGGGGTCGTCTTTTTTCCCGTGGCCTTCTCCTTCCTGTCCGACGTCAGGAACTCCGGGGTGAACAGGCTCCGCTTGCTCTATCCCCTCGACTACTATCTCGACTTACCGAGGATGCTCCTTACCCCCGATAACCTCTACTGGATGTGCATCTGTTTTGTCCCCGCAGTGACCTTCGCATTGCTTTATCTTTTCTCTCGAAAAGGAAATTCCAAGACCCTCAAGGTCCTTGCGGTCATATCCCTCGTATTCGTGTTCTTCCCCCTGTTCGGTCAGATCTTTAACGGCAGGTCTTACATGTGCAACAGATGGTGCTTCGCCCTGGCCCTTTTGTCTTCCTATATCTTAAGCGCCTGCTTCGGGAAGATGACGGAGGAAAAGCTCTTCTTTAAGCGGGAGGCCCTGATCTTTTCCGGGGTGCTGGCGCTGCTCCTTATCGTTACCGGGAACATAGCTTCCCCGGGGGTCATCGCGGCTTTACTGATCACCCTTATCTTCTGCCTTGTCATGGCTTTCCTTCCGGAGAAGAAAAGGGACCCGAGGATATTGGGAAATATCATTTTGGGGACCACCGTGGTGTCCCTGGCGGTCTCCTCGTTCTATCTTAACAGTGCGGGGGGACAGAACTACGCTGCTGAGTCAAGGCGCCCCTCGGAGATAGAGGAATACTATAACGACGACGGCTTGGCGGCCCAAAGCCTCCTCGGCGGGGAATCTTACAGATATTCGGGAGCGGAGCTCCAATGGAATTCCGCCCTCAGGAGAGGCGTCTCGTCGCCCGATTACTACTGGACCTTATCGAACCCCTACTGCGTGGAATTTAACGACAGCTTAGATCTTCGGATCTACGACATGTTTAAGTACGATAACTTCGACGACCGCACCATAATGACGGATCTGTCCTCCGTTCTCTACTATATCGTCCCCGAAGACTACGGAATGGTCCCCTACGGATACGTGAAGGAGGAGAGCAGTGTCTTCCCGGGCCACGATATATACCGTAATGAGACTCCCCTTGGTCTTTGTTTCACATCCGACAGCGTCATCAGAAGATCCTACTGGGAGGGCTTGTCCCCGGTGGAAAAGGAGGAGGCCCTCCTTTACGGAGTGGTGATACCGGACGGATCGGATTCTTCCCTGCGGGAGATCACCCCGGATCTCAGGTCCTTCGAACCTGAGGTGGAATTTGACTTTGATCCTTCCACCATCGAACTCGATCCCGAAGGCTCAGTAAAGGTACTGTCCACAGGTGCGTTCTTCTACCTGAGGTTTGACGGTCTGCCCGATTGCGAGACCATGGTGACCTTCAAGGGCATTGAGCTGCGGGACGAGACGGAATCCTCCATCGTCCTCAGATCCTCCGCGGGGGATACCAAGGTGTTGGACCTTTACGAGGACGGCTACGAATACTACACCGGCAGACATGATTTCACCGTCAACATGGGATACGGGGAGGAGCCCCTCTCCTGGATAGCTGTGGCATTCGTTAAGGACGGAACATATACCTTCGACGATATAGGGGTGACCTGTCTTCCCATGGAAGATACTGCGGAGCTTCTGAACGGATTGCGCAGGGAATCGCCTGAGGTACTTATTTCAACGGACACCATCTCCTGCAGGGCCGATCTTAAGGAGACTGAACTTCTGGTGTTTACGGTCCCCTATTCCTCCGGCTGGAGTGCCGAGGTGGACGGGGAAAGGGCGGAGATAATTCCGGCGGATGTCAAATACATGGCGGTGGAAGTTCCCGAGGGGGAACACGATATCAGACTTTCCTACAGAACACCCAGGGCTCTCCTGGGAGATATTGCATCCCTTACGGGTCTGGCGCTCACCACACTGACTTTCTTTATGCGCAGAAAACGCGGGAAAGAAATGTAACAAAGAAATACCCCATCTTTGTGCTATATTCAAATAGACGGTATTCGTTCTTTGTTAATCAGGAG
>DNAE01000112.1 GCA_003543635.1 Clostridiales bacterium
AGCTTTAATCCCGAGCCGTCGGATCCGGTCTTCGGGTAGGACGCTCCGCCGCAGGCGATTATTATGTTAGAAGAAGATATCTCCCCGTCAATAAGAAATCCTTCTTTGATCTCATTTACCCGGGTATCCGTAATGATATTGACGCCGCGATCCCTGAGGTACCGTTCAAGCGCCTCACAGACGGTGACGCTCTTAAGTGTTCTCGGGTAGATAAGACTGCCCTTGGATACCAGCATCACTCCAAGCTCCCCCTCGAAAAAGTCCTTTACGAAGGAAACACCGTATCTTTTAAGGATCGAGGTGAGGATCTCCCGGTCGTCCGTATTATAGGAATCAATATCAAGATCGTCGTTGGTGAGATTACATCTTCCGTTTCCCGTCATCAGAAGCTTTTTGCCCGCCTTCTGATTACGTTCCAAAACGGCAATTCCCATCACGCCGTCATAAGCCAAACGGCAGGCACACATCAGACCCGATGCACCCCCGCCGATCACCACAGCATTATATCTTTTGATATCTTTATCAGTCATTACCCAAAAGAGCGAGGCAGCGCGTGAACTTGCTCTCGTTAAAGGGCTTCGCCCCGGTATTCTCCACGATGAACGCAGCCATATCCTTAAGATCCACCACGTCACCCGATTCCAGCTCGAGTTCCAGTTCGCAGATGATATCTTCCTTATCCCCGGCCTTAATGATACCGTCGTCAAAGCAGGCCTCCATCATGGAGTCGCCGAATCCGAACATATAGGTTGTCCTGTTAAATACCGTGGAACAGATGGGACGGAGGGAATCCTGATCAACGCCCTCAAGGAATTCCTCCAAAAGATCCCTGGGATCGTCATTGGCGACTGCAAGTCTGATGAATTCCCTGATATCGAATCTCTCGGAATCGGCTATAACGTTCCATTCATATCTCTGGTGAAGGCCTTCGCTCGCTCCGCCGCCGAACTTTACCGTGTGCTCGAACTTCTCCCCCTCTTCATCGAAGAAGGAACGGACCCTTACGGCTCCGCCTTTTTTCGCAATGGTACCCTCGGGGGTATCATAGTAGATATTAACAAGCTTAACGGGCTTTTTGACCGCTGTGTCAAGGCAATAATCAGAGAACCATTCCGCGTTGATTATGCCGAATAAAGCTTCTTTACTGTCAAACGCAAGTTTAACTTCAGTTTCCATAAATCTCCTAGAATCAATAATCGATCGTGTGCACTCCGCCCGTTGAAACCACAACGAGCTTGTTGCTTCCCATAAATCCTATCCTTAAAACATCCTCGTCCACGGAGATATCGGAAACGATACCGCCGTCCTTGCTGAAAATATATATCCTTCTGTCAATACTCAAGGCATAGAGATTATCCGTTGTACAAACGGCATTTACTTCGGATCCCACCACGGAATCGTATACCCTGTCACCGTTGTTATTGATGACCGCAAGTTTATTCATCTGGTCGACACCGTCCGCGTAGACAACAAAGAGCATATTTCCCACGGTATTGACCCTGTTGATGGAACCGAATTCACCCTCCATGGGAACCACCTGATCATTCTCGATGGTGTAGATCTTATTGGAGGAGAAGGTGTAAAGACGGTCTCCCGAATAGAGCACCGACGAGAATATATCGGAATCGTCGATGGTATATACCGCATAGTCCTCGGATGTAAGGCCGTTATCCGTGGAGATAATTGAGAAGAGCCTGATATAGGGCTTAACGACGGCGCCCGTGGTATTGAGGGTGGTGATCGCCAGAAAGTCCGATGACGGGGTAAATGCGCAGGCAATGGGATAACCGGAGTTATATGAAGTCCAATCGGATACGATGGAACCGTCCAAGGTAAAGAGTGTCACTTCACCATATGCCTCATCGCTGTCGGTTATGACTGCGCAAAGACCGCTGTCGGAAAGGTATGCCGACTTGATCTTATTGGAAGTGGGCATCTGGTAGAGCACCTCTTCCTTACTCAAGACGACGAATCCGTAACCGTCCTGGTCAAAGACCACGGCATTATCGCCGTTTACATAGCACTGGGGGTTCGTATAACTGACGTTCTCGCTGAACACCTCATTACCGGAAAGGGTCAGATAAGCGACACGGTTATCCGTCACCTTCAATATTCCTTCGGCAAAGGTGTAGAGTTTCTGGGCCTCGGCATATTCGCACTCGAAACCGCCCTGGGCCGACAATCTGATGGCCTGGTCCGCACCCTGAAGGGCGCTATCCTTTCTGGCAACTATCACCGTAAGAACAATGCATCCGATGAGCATCACCGAGAAGATCGCGATCAACACGAGCAACTTACTGTCTATGCTGTTGTTCTTATTCTTAGCCATATGTTATCAGTTACCTGCCTCGTCGGAGGGAATGTCATAAACACCGTTTACGGCATTGTTGATTGCTTCCTGCGCGAGCTCGTAGGCAGCCCAAGCGCCGTAATTGAAGGTATCCTGACCGCCGTTATTGAAGAGCTCTCTGGAGTAGACATAGAATCCCGTATAGGTTCCGTCCATAAAGACATAGTAGGAATCAGTATCTCTCTGGACGAACTCCACAAGGATCGTCTGGTAGTGCTTCGTTACGTAATTGAAGGACATCACGGGATCATAGGAAGGTGTTGCCTCCATATCGATGCCGCCGATATCGATACATACCAGGGACTCGAAAAGGGTCGCCGCGTAGGACCTGCCGGAAGTATTCTTTATCATCAAGTTCCTCATATTGAGGTTTACCGTTGCATTATCGTCGGAGATGGCATTATCCACGTCCAAGGTGAGCTCGAAGGTCTCATCTCCGTAAGTACCCGTGATTGAGGATATCTCCGATGCGGGATAATACGTAAGATAACTGTCGATAAGGGTGAGGATCGGAGTCTCAAGTCCGCTTATCTGCATGGTGCTGATAACGAAGTAACCTTCCACGCCGGTACATGTACCGTAGTAGGAGCCTGCCATCTCCCTGGAAAGGGAAATGGTCGTGGTCTCACCCGTATCCATGGTGAATATGAAGGTGAACGCGGGATCGTCAAGGCCGTATTCCGGAAGATCCGCTTCGGTGAGCTCCACGAAGCTCGTGATCTCAAGGGTTGCGATATACTCGATGAGATTCTCAAAATAAGGGCTTCCCTTGATCTTGAAGGGATCAATGATCGTGTACATGGGCTCCCCCGTCTCGGAATTGATGTCACAGTTGGCGGTGATATCGATCCCGTCGGTGTTCCTTATGAACTCAACGGTATTGATCTTGGAATAATCGATATTGAGCAGCTGGGTGCTCAGGAAATCGATGAGGGCATAGTCGCTGTAGATCCTCTTGATGACGGCAACAGTATAAACGTTGGGATCATCATCGATCATCATGTAACAGTTGACATTGTCGTAGGTCTGATCTCCGATCTTGATGGTGTGGGTCTCCCCTGCATTCGTAACAAGGGTGATGATAAAGGAAGGATCATCAAGACCGTATTCGGAAAGCTCTCCGGGTTCGGTGAGCATGGAATTAGCGGCGTAGCTGGAAAGCAGATATATATAAGATGAGATACCGCTTTGATTAAGCTCCACCGTATCATCGGCATTTTCTCCCGCAAGCTTCCACATAACGGTACCGTCTGCACCGGTATATGAGGAGAAAGCGATATCTTCACCCTCCCTCTTATCCACGGAGATCGATGCCAGCTCAGAGGGGCCGATGGTCAAAAGTGTTATGTCCTCCGTCTGATCGGAGGAATCGGTATCATCATTCTTGTTAAAGAATACTGCCCAGATGACGACCGCCAGAATGAGGGCGATCATCACTATAAAGGGCACTAACAGTTTTTTTAAAGACTTCATTTACTTCACCGAAGATCCATTACAGATTCTTTCTCTTGTTATAGACGATGGTACCGACAATAACGAATCCTATGGGAAGGAGCACCATGAGTATTACGGTCATCAAGGTAACGGAATTAGCGGTAACCTTCGTGGAATCAATGGAATAATCCGACAGGGGCTTAGCGTCTACGAATACGGAATCGTCCGTGGCAACAAGGCTCCTGATTATATTCCTCATTAATACAACATTGGCATCGTTATAACCGAAATCCGAGATGTAGGAATCGGATGTGAAGGTATCGGAACCGAAGACATATACCTCGGGAGGTACTTCCATTCCGTCGAAGGTGGAATACATACCCACATTGTAAACACCCTGATTTGCAAACTGTGTCGCCTGTTGGGTGGTGGGATTAACGATAACGACCGTAGCCTGGTCGGAAGTTACGATAACGGGAGCGACCTGAATGTAGGAATAGGGCGTATCATATTCACGAACAGGTCTTGCGGAAGCAACTCTTACTGCGGAAGACTTGGCATAGGATGAATATCCCGCATCGATCTCACCGAGGAAATTGTAGTTGTAGGAAGGATCGATAAGTCTGCTTACGTCATTCTCGGAGATGACATAGTTATCGATATTCAGGTTCATCATGTTGAGGACCTGATTCAAATGGGGGAAATCATCTGAAGTGTTGTACGGAGAATAACCCACAGACACGATCATCTTACCGCCCGCATTAAGGTAGTCCTCCATGGCGACGGCCATGCTCTCGGTTATATCGCTGTCGAGGGAGCATACGAACAGAAGATCGCAATCCTCGGGGATCGTAAAGTTGTCAGAAGCTATAAGGTCCCCGGAATCGATGCTCAAAGCAGCCAGGATATTGGTCATCTGCTGGTGGGTCTGCTCTATCATCTGAAGTCCCGTTACAAAATATGCCTTTGCGGAGTAATCCTTTGTAAGGCTTACGATGGCATTCGTGAAATGGGATTCCACGGCGTTACCGGTGGGAACGTACTGACCGTATGACATTGCTTCGGAATTATAGGTGAAGCAATCGATGGGAGATATGGTGGTGACACGGTCATTGCACTTTACTACGAAGGTATTAGCCGTAAGGTCGTACATACCATCGGGATCGAGTTCCTTGATGACGGAAGGATATGTCTCGGGGTTCATGTACTCCACGGTGATCTTTCCGTTTGACTTGGCCTGATAATCGTCAAGGAGAGGAACGATATACTCATAGGGTGAATCCTTGAGATTAGTGGGCTTATCCATCAATCCCACGATCCTGATGGAAGTATCGGCAGGAAGGCTGTCAAGGTAGTTCTTCGTAACCTCGGAAACGGAGTTCTGGTTCGTTGCCGAGTAGTCGAAGGTCAGCTTATCGCCGATTATCTTATCGAAGATGATATTTACGAATAATACGATAACAATGAGGATAATCACCGAGAATACGGAAAAGAGCTTAAGGGTCCTTGCCCTCTTATCTGTCTCCGGCTTCTCGGAATCGAGATCCTTGTTCTTCTTCTCTTTATTTTCTTTCAAATCTTTCTTACTCATGTCAAATCCCCCCTATCAGTTCTGCGACCAGCGCTTCTTCTCCAGGACCCTGTAGGTCAGGAAAAGGAATATAAGTGCCGAGGAAAGGCAGAATACAAGCGGAGATACGGAGAATATTCCGTATCTGAAGTCCTGTGTCTTGGCGAAGGGGTCGAGCCAGCTGATGGCATTAGCCACGTTATCGCAGGCCTTACTGATCTTTTCGGCATCGAATGTGAATACCTTCGTGGAAAGGAATGTTGCCACAGCGGAGGAAGCAAGACCCGAAAGAGTCGTGATGAGCTGGATGGCAAGGATGATGACGAAGCATGTGATGGCTGAGATGATCTGGCTGTCCGTGATGGCGGATGCAAAGGTTCCGATGGCGATGAAGAGCATTGCCAGGAAGAAATATACGATCACGGAGCCCCAGGTTCCGATGTCCACAACTCCGCCGTTGGCTGCGGTGACTATCATGTGGATGATAACGTTGACAAAAAGAACGGCCATGAGCGCCAGAGCCGCCAGGAACTTACCGATTACCACCGAGAACATGGACACGGGAGATGTGTAGAACATGATCTCCGTTCCCCTTCTCTTATCCTCGGCGAAAAGTCCCATGGTTATAACGGGAACCACGACAACGAAGAAGGATCTCAGGGAGATGATCTCGCTGGAGAGGTTAACGCTTCCGGAACCGAACTGGTTGATGAAGATCAGACCGGAAAGGAATGAGAAAAGCGCCAGAGCGATATATCCCACCGGTGATCTGAAGTATGATAAAAACTCACGTTTAAAAACTGCAAACATATTACGTCCTCCCTTTCTCTCAAGCCGAAGTAATGCTCAGGAACACTTCTTCGAGTGTAGGATCGAGCGAACGGAATTCAAGTATGGGCCAATTGCCCTTGGCCATGGTGTAGAAGATCGATGTACGAAGATCACTTCCCTTGGAAGGATCGATGGTGATATCGACCTCATGGATATCCGTATCGGAGACTCTGACATTGACGTCCGTTACTCCGGGAAGAGACTGGATGGCATTCTTAACATCCTTGACGTTGCCCTTGAAGGACAGGAGCAGCTTGGAATTGCCGCTGAGCTTGGATGAAAGATCCGTGATGGAGGAAACCGCAGCAAGCTTTCCCTTGTTGATGATGACGACTCTGTCGCACACCGCCTGGATCTCTGAAAGGATATGGGAACTCAGAATGACCGTGTGGTCCTTTGCAAGATTCCTGATAAGCTTTCTGATCTCAAGGATCTGATTGGGGTC
>DNAE01000153.1 GCA_003543635.1 Clostridiales bacterium
ATGGGCAAGTACATTATCTCGGTGGATCAGGGAACCACGTCAACGAAGGCGTTTTTGCTGGATAAGGAAGGGAGCTTACATCCCTCCAATCCTTATCCCATCAAGCAGTATTACCCGAAACCGGGATATGTGGAGCACGATGCAGACGAGATCTACCTGTCCGTCCTCAAGAGTATTGCCGATCTCATGCTCAATAACCCGGAGGCAAGGGACGATATCGACTGCCTGGCCATAACGAACCAGCGGGAGACGACCATTGCATTTTCAAATGAAAACGGAAGGATAACGCCCTTTTGCAAAGCCATAGTCTGGCAGTGCAGAAGGACCGCGGATATCTGCAGAAGAAAGAAGATCGCCTCGAGGGAAGCGGAGATCCTTGCCAAGACCGGACTTAAGCTGGACCCTTATTTCTCGGCCACCAAGATGCGCTGGATACTGGAAAACGTGCCCGGAGCCCAGAAGGCAGCGGCCAGCGGAGAACTCAAGTTCGCCACCGTGGACGGGTACCTTGTGGCCAATCTCACCGGAGGCAGGAATTTTGCCTCAGACTACTCCAACTGCTCCAGAACAATGCTGTTTAACATTGTTACATTGGACTATGACAGGGAATTACTGGACCTTTTTGAGATACCCAGGAGCGCTCTGGCGGATCCCACACCCTCCTGCAGCGATTTCGGAATGGTGAACCTTAACAGGGAGGATCTGAAGAGAAGGGGATTGACCGACCGGGAGATCGAAGTGTTGACGGATCTTAACGGAGTCCGTATCTGCGGTGTGGCGGGAGACCAGGCCGCCGCCCTTTTCGGTCAGAACTGTTTTGACAAGGGAGACACAAAGACGACCTACGGAACGGGTTGCTTCACCCTCATGAATATCGGAGAAGAACCCGCCATATCCGAGAACGGTCTTTTGACCTCCGCCGCCTGGTCCTTGAACGGAAAGACCACCTATGCCCTGGAGGGAAGCGTGTTCCAGGGAGGTTCGGTAATAAGCTGGCTCAAGGATGAACTGGGCCTTATCGAGAAGCCCTCGGACTGTGACGAGATATGCATGAGCCTTGAAGATAACGGCGGAGTCTATCTGGTCCCCGCGTTTACCGGAATGGGAGCACCCTATTGGGACCCGGATCTCCGGGGCACCATAACGGGACTTACCAGGGGCTCGGGAAGAAAGCATATCGTCCGCGCCGGCGTGGAATCCATCGCCTATCAGGTGACGGAACTCGTGGACCTCATGATGAACGATACCGGGATCATTTCCACCCACATGAAGGTGGATGGGGGCGTGTGTGCCTGCTCCTTCCTTATGCAGCTTCAGGCTGACCTTCTGGGTGTCCGTATAACCAGGGCCGTCTCCGACGAGATGACCGCCATGGGCGCGGGCCTTATGGCGGGCCTTACCAGCGGCCTTTATTCCTCCCTCGAAGAGGTAAAGAGCCTTTATGTTTCCAGCAGGGAATACTATCCCGGAAGATCCGCCGTGGAGGCGGGAGTCTTCCTTGATGAATATCGAAAAGCGGTGGCCGCATCCAGGGCGGCCTCGGGAAAAGACGGGGAGGAAGAGAGTTGAAAGAGCTTTATATCCTGTTTTTCCAGATGGCCGTGATGATACTTCTGGGTGTCATCCTCCGCAAGAAACGCATCATCGACGAGAGGACCCAGGGGACCTTATCCGACATCCTCCTTAAGGCGGTCCTGCCCTTTACCATCATTTCCTCTTCCCAGTTTACCTACTCCGGGGAGATGGTGAGGTCCATGGCGGCGGTGGCCTGCTGCTCCGCCATCTATTATGTCGTCTCGCTTCTTGCCCTCCGTACCGTGACGAAGGGGATGAAGTTTGACGAACAGGAGAAGCGGGTCTTCATAACGACCTCCGTCTTCGCCAATACGGGATTCGTGGGATTCCCTCTGATGTACGGTCTCTTCGGTGATTCCGGACTCCTCCTGGCTTCCATCTACAACCTTTGCTACAACCTGTTTTTCTATACCTACGGAGTCCTTTTGATCTCCGGCAAAAAAGGGAGCATCAAGGATATCCTCTTTAACCCGGTTTCCCTCGCATCCATTGCGGCGGTGGTGCTCTTTATCGTTCCCTGGAGGATGCCCGGATTCGTCAAGGATACCATCGATCTCGTGGGCAACATGACGGTGCCTCTTTCCATGATCATCCTGGGGTCCACCTTTGCCACCGTCGACATAAGGAAGCTTTTTGCCGACGCCAAGTCCTATGTGGTGGCCGTATTAAGGCTCCTGGTATTTCCATTGCTGATGCTCCTGGCACTTATCGTTGCCAATCGTTTCATAACCGTTCTGCCCACCACCATGATCACCCTTGTGATCATGACGGCACTGCCCTCCGGGGCCATGAACGTTATCTATTCCGAGAGGTTCAACTGTGCACCCAAGTTCTGTGCCAGGACCGTTGTCATGACCCTTTTATTCATGGCGGTCACGCTTCCCGTGCTCATCGCCATGTGCGTGAGATTCCTTCTGGGATAGGAGACCTTTTATGCAAGAATTACTTCACTACATGCGCCGTATGAGACAGGACGGCTCCACCGAGAATATGACCGCCGTGCTTAGGGCCGCCGCGGGCAACACCTTTACCGTTCCCGTGAACGACGGATCCTTCCACGCGGTCACCGATACCAAGGGCAACCGCTACATGGTGGTCTATTCCGACAGGGAAAGCTTTGAGAAGCTCTCCAAAGACCCGGATCAGAACACGGCGGAAGCTCCCTTCGAGGAGGTCCTCGATATCGCCGTGGACGGTAAGCTGGGGCTTTCGGGTATCGTGATAAACCCCGGGGGAGAGGAAGTCATATTCGGTAAGGAACTGCTGGGCGACATCGCCGAGCAGATGGGACTGACGGAACAGTCCCTCAGGGTGGGTGAACCCGACCACTATCCCGAGCACCTGCTGGATAAGATATCGGAGTTCGGCGCAGGGGAGGACAAAGTCCGGGAGATATACGTAAGGCTCTTCGTCAACGGAAAGACGGAACAGACCGGCTGGATATTCATCATCTCCTGCGAAGGGGAGCAGAACGAGCGGGAGTACCTTTTCGACACGTTTAAGAGATTCATCGACCCGTACCTTGATACCCTGCCCTCCATCGTGGTGGACAAGGAGACGGAGTACGGAGCTGCGGCGGTAGGGGGCGTGCGCCCGGTTTACGGAGGTGACGCGTGAAGGGCAAGAATGCCGTCGTCATCGTCATAGTACTGGCCGTATTCGCCATTGCGATGTTCTTCATGATGAACTTGTTGAAGGACCTGGGCAGCAAAAGGGCTTCGGAGAAGAGCTCTGAGGAGATCAATGCCCTGGCCGCGTCCTTTGCCGATAAGGATATGATGATCTACATGATAGGGGATTGTCCTGAGGACCTCAGGCTCCTGGGGGATAAGCTGACGGTTATGTCCCCTGAAGACATGAACGAGAACAATATGCCCGTCAAGTGGAGCGGCACCCATTTCATCGAATACGATCAGTGGGGAAACAAGGTGGATGAGGTGACCCCCAGGGATTACCCGGAGAATATGCTGATCATCTTGAATATCTCCCGCCCCCTGACGGACGGGGAGGCCGATATCATCAGCAGATGCGCGGTGGATAACAAGATCCCCCTGATAATCATCGGGAAGGATACCATCGAGGATTTCAGAGCCCGGGTGATGCTCGTCAAGAAAAACTACGGATCCTTCGATTCCATGGAATTCATCGCGGGAGTCGGGGGGGAGGATATGCCCCTGTCCGCCGATAGCGTTGAAAACGGCGGAAGGGAGCTGGCTTCGGAGATAATGATGTTCGCCCTGGATCTATTCACAACGGAGGACGGCCTTAATGGCGCTTAACGAAGAGAAGATCAAAACCATAATGAGACGCTACGAGGAAGTGGTGGCGTCCATGTCCGATCCCGCGGTTGCGGGGGATGCGGAAAGATATATGAAGCTTTCAAAGGAACTCGGAGAGCTCTCGCCGAAGGCTGAACTCATCAAGGCCCTGGAGCACTCCCGGGAGGAGATGGAAGAAGCCCTGGAACTCATGGGCTCCGGAGATAAGGAGATGGAAGATCTCGCCTCCGAACAGTATGCCGAGGCGAAGGCAAGGACGGAGGAGCTGGAGAAAAAGCTCCTCTCTGAGCTGGCGGAGAAGGACATCAGGGATGAAAGATCCGTCATCATGGAGATAAGAGCCGGAACCGGAGGAGAAGAGGCGGCGCTCTTTGCCGCGGAGCTCCTCAAGATGTACCGGGGGTATGCCGCGAGAAAGGGGTATACCGTCAACATCATCGATTCCAACGAGACGGAACTCGGAGGATATAAGGAACTGATATTCGAAGTGGAGGGCAGGGGTGCCTACAGCAGGCTCAAGTTCGAGAGCGGCGTCCACAGGGTCCAGAGGGTACCCGTTACGGAGTCGGGGGGAAGGATACATACCTCCGCGGTCACGGTGGCGGTCCTCCCCCAGGCGGAGAGCACCGACATAACCATAGATCCCAAGGATCTGCGTATCGACAGATACAGGGCCTCCGGCGCCGGCGGACAGCACATCAACAGGACGGATTCCGCCATAAGGATAACCCACAT
>DNAE01000090.1 GCA_003543635.1 Clostridiales bacterium
TTCCCGACGTTGATATCCCCCTGTTTATTCCTTCGGATAAGAACTGATACTGTCAGATACTGGCAAACTCCAAAGCCCTGATGTTCATCTCCACGAACTGAGGCTTAACTTTGCGCTTCATGGCCGCGATTATATCCTCGTGGGTTATTTCCCCGAGAAGTCCCGCACGGGATGCGGCTCCCAGGAGTACCATATTCATGGCCTTAGGTGAACCTATCTCGGAAACAGCCTTTTCCGTATCCACGACAACAAGCCTTCCGATACGGGAACAGGACTTGAGGAAATCCACCATATCACTTCCCTTGTAGGAAGATCCGGACAAAGCGGCGGTCACGGGCATCACGGCCCTGTCACTCGTGATCACTGCTCCCCCCTCCTTAAGGAAGGGCAGCATCCTTACCGTCTCGGAGGGTTCAAATCCGATTATAAGATCCGCTTCGCCGGAACCTATCATGGGCGAATAACATTCTCCGATACGAAGATGGCTCATTACGGACCCGCCCTTCTGGGCCATACCTATGGTCTCCGCAGACTTTATCTCAAATCCCTTGGCCATGGAGGCGGCGGCTACGAGCTTGGAAGCCAGGACGGTCCCCTGTCCTCCTACTCCGCACAAAACGATATTCGTACTCATACCTGCTCCCCCTTTCCTATGGCATTTACGGGACAGATCTTCGAGCAAAGACCGCATCCGTTACAAAGCGAATCATCAACGACGACCTTTCCGTCACGGATAACAAGTCCCGGGCAACCGATCTCTTTGATACACTTTCTGCAATCGATGCATTTCTCGGAAGAAACAGCGTAGGGCTTCTCTGGTTTAAAGAGCATGGCGCAAGGGCTCTCGAAAATGATCGCCTTGACCCCCGGAAGATCTGCGACACGCTTCACCAAAGAAACGGCATTATCAAGATCCAAGGGATCAATATGTTCCACGGTCTCCACACCCACGCCCCTGAGGACGGCATCGATGTCGACGGCGGAATTCACTTCCCCCATCATGGTCCTTCCGGTACCGGGATGGGGCTGGTGTCCCGTCATGGCCGTGGTGGAATTATCCAGCACTATTAAAGTCATATCCGATTGATTATAAACGGCATTCACGACTCCCGTTATCGCCGAGGCGAAGAACGTTGAATCTCCGACGAAGGCAAAGCACTTAGTGTCGGGCCTGACTCTGCCCACGCCCTGGGCGATGTTAACGCCTGCTCCCATGCAAAGACAGGTATCCACCATATCAAGGGGCATGGCATTTCCCAGGGTGTAACAACCGATATCACCGGCAAATATGGTCTCCCTTCCCTTCATCGCCCTCTTAACGGCATAGAAGGATGCCCTGTGGGGACAACCTGCGCAAAGGACAGGAGGACGTACCGGAAGGGGCGGAAGCTCCATGGAAGAAGAGGAGATATCCTCTCCGCAGAAAGCTCTGATATAACCCGTTACATCGTCCCTGAGGTTCTCCCCGGAGAGTTTGATGTCCCCGGTAAGCTTTCCTCTTATCGTCTTCTTGAGGCCGTACTTGCCGCAAACCTCCAGGAGCGCCCTCTCAATAACGGGATCGAGCTCTTCAATACAGAGGACCTCATCCACAGATGAAAGGAAAGAAACCGCAAGTTTCTCCGGGAAAGGAAAAGGCGTCGCGATCTTAAGAACGGAGGGCTTATCCGTAAGGCCTTCCAGAGTCTCCATGGTATTGGCAAAGGAGATGCCGTTGGTGGCGATACCGAACCTTGAAGATGATCCGATGATCCCATTGCGGGAATAATCGGAGAAAACATCCGACAATTCCCTGTTACGAAGCTCTATCTTGGCGTGATTGGCATTTGAGAGCTTAGGGAATATGACCCACCTGGAGGAATCCTTAACAAATCCCTCGGGTATATTGATCTTATACTCCTCCTCGTCCCTTATCTCGACGGATGCATATGCATGACATATGCGGGTCGTGGGGCGGAAGAAAACGGGCGTACCGTACTTCTCGGAGAATTCAAAGGCTTCTATCATCATCTCATATGCTTCTTGGGTCGAAGAAGGATCGAAGCAAGGAAGCTTGGAGAATGCCGCAAAGGTACGGGTATCCTGCTCGGTCTGGGAAGAGATCGGTCCGGGATCGTCAGCGACCATTACGACCATTCCTCCCTTTATACCCACATACTCAAGACTCATGAGAGGATCGGATGCAACATTGAGTCCCACCTGCTTCATGGTAACCAGAGACCTGGCACCTGAATAGGCTGCACCGGCAGCAACCTCAAGTCCCGCCTTCTCATTAACGGACCACTCAACATATATGCTTCCGTCATTGACCTTGGCGATGGTCTCCAACACCTCGGTGGAAGGCGTTCCAGGATAACCGGATACCACATTCACACCTGCGGCGATCGCTCCCATCGCAATGGCTTCATTACCCATAAGGAATTCTTTATGCATAAGTACGCTCCAATTGAATAAGTGAACATATTCTACCATAAAAAAGGATCGCCCGAAGGCGATCCTTTGTCATATGGTCAATACCGATCAGTTATCCTGCTCATTGTTCTCATCATTCTTGATGTTCTTGGCGCGGATCGCAAATACGAATCCGGCGGCACACAGGATGATGATGGCAAGAAGTCCTGTTGTGGAGAGTGCACTCTCACCTGTGGAAGGAACTGTAGCATCGCCGCTGATGGTGATGTACATCTCTCTTGTGGTGTCATCGTCGAGGGTGATAACGATCCTGTGACGTCCTTCGGAAAGAGTCAGCTTGAAGCTTTCCTTAAGAACTACTTCACCATCGTCATTAACCTCGTACTCATCATCGGAGATCTCCTTACCGTCAACCTCAACCTTCTTGACCTTAGGTGTAGGAGTAGGTGTGGGTGTAGGTGTCTCCGTAGGATTCGTCTCCTCGGTGGTTGTAGATGTATCCGTAGTGGACTCCGTTGTGGACTCCGTTGTGGATTCTGTCGTGGACTCAGTCGTGGACTCAGTCGTGGATTCTGTTGTGGACTCCGTTGTGGCTTCCGTTGTCTCCGTAACATGAGTCTCAGTCGTTGAAGGAGTGGGATCGGTCTCATCCTTCATCCAAACCTCGTCAACAAGCTCATTAGGTGTGCCTGCCACGTAGAGGTCGCCCTGCTCGTCGATGTAGAACTCGATGCTCTCGGCTACAAGATATCCGGAAGGAGCGGCAAGTTCCGTAAGGATATATCTACCGACGGGCATGTCGTGGATGATCGCACTGAATCCGGCAACCGTCGTGAACTTGATCGACGAAGATGTTATGGATACGTCCTTAGCAGGAGAACCGTTCTGTGTAACGGTAACACCGGAAAGGTCCGTATTGTATCCGGCTGCATTGGTGATCTGGAGCGTTGCACCTGCAAGCTCTGCACCCTGCATATCCGTCTTATCGATCTCGACGTCACGAAGTACTCTGTCGTAGTCATTCGTAACGGAAACTGTCTGATCCTCAGAACCATCGGCAAGAGTTACTACCGTATCCTCGTTATCAACAGAGAGCTTATATCCGGATACCTTCGCACCGTCAACGATCTCACTGACTGTATACAATCCGAGGTGCAGTCCGTCAACAGTAACGGATTCGCCTGCAGGAACGGATACCGTCTTGGTGTAACCGTCAGGTCCGCTGATCTCAAAGTTGAATACCATATCGTCTACAACGGATTCGGGAAGATCACCGGTTACCGTCTTCTCGATGGTGATGGATCCGAGGATCTCCGTATAGGTGTTGGTTATCTCGATGAACTCGGCATCCGTGGAGGAGATAGTAGCTATCTCGCCGCTTCCGTCTACGGTAAGATCGAAGCCATCGATGTTTGCATCGCTGATCTCGGTTACGGTGTAATCACCGAGAGGAAGATCAGTAAATGTCTTACTCTCACCGCCCATAAGTGTGAACGTCTCATCAAAATCCTCTCCGACGATCCTGAACTCGAAGGTCATATCCTCGGCACCTGCAAGCTCATAAGCACCCCCAAGGGTCTTAGTTACCGTCAGAGATCCGAGAGGAGCATACGTATTCGTGATTTTACAGGATCTATCCGGATCAGCCTCTGTGATTTCTACATCAACGTTGTTACCTACAACAAGCTCATAGCTGTCGACTTCCGCACGGCCGACATCCTCGGTGACGGTGTATGTTCCGAGGGAAAGATCGTTAAGAACTACGCTGTCATCCTCAGACATGTCGATGGATACTTCAGTCTCGTAACCGTTGGGACCGGATACAGTGAAGAAGAATGTCATATCATCGGCACCTGCGGCTTCATACTCACCTGCAAGCTCCTTGGTGATCGTAAGGGATCCGAGGATCTCCGTATAGGTGTTAGTAATAGTAGCCGTCTTATTGGCATCTCCTGCCTCAAGTTCAACAGTGGCTACACCATTGTTGCTTGCGGTAACAGTATATCCGTCAGGCTTAATACCGTCCATGACCTCGGTTACGGTGTATTCGCCAAGTTCGAGATTCCGAAGTGTAGCACTTCCTCTTCCCTCGAAAGATACAGTCTCCGAGTAGCCATTAGGTCCAACGACATTAAATGTAAATGTCATATCCTCTGCTCCTGCAGCTTCCCAGTCACCGTCAAACTCCTTCTCGACAGTAAGGGTTCCGAGTTCAGGAGCCAAACGTGTGTTGGTAACCGTGATGGCGATATCCTTTGTCGAAGCATCGGATGTATCGATTGTTCCCTCTCCATTATTTGTAATGACGGGTCTGTCGTAATCATCGCCAAGGCCTACCTCGGAAACAACGAATCCGATTCCGTCAGGAAGTCCTTCGATACAATAATCGGTACCGACGGAAGCATTGAGTATCGTCCATGTGTTATTGACGAAATCGATAGTGCCTCCATTTGTCGTGGATGCGCCTTCGATGGATCCGTCAAACTCTACCTTGATCTGGAATGTCGTTCCTTCAGGGATCTCGGCGCTTGTATCAGAAATCTCCTTAGTAATAGTAAGGCTACCTGTCTCAACTTCTGAATATGTGTTGTTAACGGTTACCGTATCATCGTCGTCACCGATCTTCTTTGCCAGGTCGTTGTAAACAATGTTTTCATCCGCCTTAGCATATCCTTCGATATCAAAGTCTGGCTCGCTAACCGTATATCCGACACCCTCGGGGATATTGGAGATAACAACAGACTGGTTGTTGCAAAGAGAGTAAGTATACTCTTCACCGGCCATGAAGCTTACATCGCTCTCGGCACCATTGTTATTCAGATGTCCGTCGAAGGAATCGTCGAATACGATGATAACAGGGAATGCCTGAATACCTGAGAATCCTTCACCGGTAATCTTCTTTGTAACAGTAAGCGTTCCATATGATTCCTCATACACATACTTGTTGGCAACA
>DNAE01000072.1 GCA_003543635.1 Clostridiales bacterium
GTAAAGGGCGGACGCTGCGAGGCCTGTTCCGGCGACGGCGTCAATAAGATCGAGATGCACTTCCTTCCCGATATCTACGTCAAGTGCGACGTATGTAAGGGAAGGAGATATAACAGGGAGACGCTGGAGGTCAGGTACAAGGGCAAGAACATCGCCGACGTCCTGGATATGTCCGTGGATGAGGCCTGTGAGTTCTTCGCTTCAGTGCCTAACATTTTCCGCAAAGTCCGTACCTTAAAGGATGTGGGTCTGGGGTATATTAAGCTTGGTCAGCCTTCCACGCAGCTCTCGGGAGGCGAGGCCCAGAGGATCAAGCTGGCGGCGGAACTGTCGCGAAGATCCACGGGAAAGACGCTCTATGTGCTGGACGAACCCACCACGGGCCTCCATGTGGCGGACGTACACAAGCTTGTTGACATTTTGCAGCGACTTACCGAAAATAATAATACGGTCGTCGTCATTGAGCATAATCTCGATGTGATAAAGACGGCGGACTACATAATAGACCTTGGTCCCGAAAGCGGTGACAACGGCGGAGAAGTAGTGGCTACGGGAACTCCCGAGGATGTGGCCAAGGTGAAGGAGTCTTATACGGGACAGTTCTTAGGACCTGTTCTGGAGAAGGCAAGAAAGAATAAACAGTACGCATTGATATCCTCCTTTATCGACGAGGCCCGTCTCGAGGAGGAAGCGATGGAGATAAAGACAGGACCCCGCGTGAGACGCAGGGCAAAGGAAAATGGGGTATAAGATATGTCATTATGTTCGGTTTGTAAGCAGAGGCAGGCAATAGTATTTACCAGCCGCTATGAGAACGGTAAGAGGATCGACGAGGGATTCTGCATCAAGTGTGCCTATGAATCCGGATTCGCCGGTATAAGCGATATGTTCGCCGCAGCGGGCATCAACTCCGATAACATCGACGAGATGAGCGACCGGGTGGAGAATATGATCGGATCCGCAGGCTCCGCCGCAGATCCCACGGAATTCTTCAAGTCCATCGTTAATAACGATTATGAGGGCTTAGAGGACGATATGTACGATGATCCGGGCTTCGACGACGACAGCTCCGGTGTGGGTGTCGCGGATCTCGGAAATCCCGATTCCTTCGGCGATGTGCCCGAGGATGAGGACAGAGCCTTCAGGAATCCCCTGGAATCCATCATGAACTCCTTCGGTAAGAAGAAGGAGAAGAACGACGGAAAGAAGGAGGGGGACAAGAAGCGCCGCCTTAAGTTCCTGAGCGAATTCGGTACCAACCTTACCGCAAGGGCCGCCGAGGGCAAGATCGACAGGATCCTCGGCCGCGACAAGGAGATAGAGAGGGTCATCCAGATCCTCAACAGGAGGACTAAGAATAATCCCGTCCTCATCGGCGCTCCCGGTGTCGGTAAGACGGCGGTCGCCCAGGGTCTTGCCAATAAGATAGTCGAGGGTGAGGTTCCCGCCAAACTCCGCAATATGCAGGTCTGGCAGCTGGATCTTCCCGCCATGGTGGCAGGTACCCAGTTCAGGGGTATGTTCGAGTCCAGGATCAAGGGCGTCATCAACGAGGCCATCAGGGAGGAGAACGTTATCCTCGTCATAGACGAGCTCCATACCATAATGGGTGCGGGTGATTCCGAAGGATCCACCAACGCCGCCAATATCCTGAAGCCCGCGCTGGCCAGGGGAGAACTGCGTATAATCGGTTCCACCACCACCGGTGAATATAAAAAGATAGAAAAGGATTCCGCCCTGGAGAGACGTTTCCAGAAGGTAATGCTGGACGAGCCTTCCATCGAGGATTCCATTAAGATCTTATCGGGTATCAAGGACTACTACGAGAAGCACCACTTCGTATCCTATTCCGACGATGTCATCGACTTCGCCGTCAGGGCATCCAAGAGATATATAACAGACAGATATCTTCCCGATAAGGCCATCGACCTGATCGACGAGGCGGGTTCCAGAGCGAACCTTTATAACATCAAGCTGGTCAAGCTTGCCGAGACGGAGGAGAACCTCAACAAGGCCACCAAGGAGTATAAGGACATGGTGGAGAAAATGGAGGATCCCGAGACCACGGACCGTGAACAGTATTACGAGAAGGTGGCCTCCCTCAGGGCGAAGATGCAGCAGTGTCAGCAGGAGTATGATGACTTGAGGAACGAGATCAAGCCCGATCCCATAACCAGGGAGGATATCGCCAGGGTCATCGAGATGTGGACGGGTATCCCGTTGAAGTCCATCTCCGAATCCGAGACCGAGAAGCTCCTGCATCTGGAGGAGAGGCTCCACGAGAGGGTAGTAGGTCAGGATCAGGCGGTGAAGGCCGTTGCCAATGCCGTAAGAAGGACGAGATCCGGCTTCACGAAGAAGAATAAGCCCGCCTCCTTCATATTCGTGGGACCCACGGGTGTAGGTAAGACGGAGCTCGTTAAGGCTCTGACGGAGGTCATGTTCGATTCCGAGGATTCCCTCATCAGGATCGATATGTCCGAATACATGGAGCCCCATTCCGTAAGTAAGCTCATCGGATCCCCTCCGGGATACGTGGGTCACGAGGATTCAGGCCAACTTACGGAGCAGGTGAGGAGGAAGCCCTACTGCGTTATCCTTTTCGATGAGATCGAGAAGG